>SPLB01000089.1 GCA_004566265.1 Paracoccaceae bacterium
CGCAGCCCGCATTACAGAGACGCTCTGGTGTCACATTCCGCATAATACGCGTCCTTCAAGAACCGCCTCTTTTTGGGGCGCCTGTTGGGACCAGTGTCTCCCGTTTACCTTGAAATTGAACCGCTCATGGCGGAGGTCTGGGTATTGCGCTTGAACTCTGCCAAGTGCCACATGCCACTGATCCCCGCGGTTTCTGCCATCGACCGGACCAGACAAATCGCCTTTACAGGGGTCACCGACGGTCGCGGATCGATACCACCCTCGCTCAACCCATCCAAACGTCGCGGGGGGCTCCGTGTAATGGATGGTCGCTGCCGCGCTGATGTCCTTTGACGGCGATACCCCGCCTTCGGTGCAGAGGATAGGTGTTTCCCACTTGACCCTCGCGCGTGGCCTGTCAAGAACAGTGCCATGACTACGGCACGTTTAAAAATCAACCTCGAAGCGCTGGCAATCAACTGGCGCAATCTGGATTCCCGCACCAACTGCGAAACCGCAGCAGTCGTGAAAGCAAATGGCTATGGGCTTGACGCAAGCCGCGTCGGCAAGGCGCTGGCCGAAGCCGGAGCGCGCAATTTTTTCGTTGCTGCTGCAGAAGAAGGCATTGCCTTGCGCCGCGCTTTGGGCCCCGGCCCAGGCATTTCGGTCTTCTCAGGCCATATGAACGGCGATGCGAAGGTCCTAAAGGGTTTTCAACTCACGCCGATGCTCAACTCGATCGACCAGATGTTGCGCCATTTTGAAGCCCTGCCTGGGCATCCCTTTGGTGTACAACTGGACAGCGGCATGAACCGTCTTGGCATGGAAGCAGGTGAATGGGCTGCTGTGCGTGAGATCGCACTGAGTCAGGGGCCTGTTTTGCTGATGTCGCACCTGGCCTGCGCGGATGAGCCTGATCACGGCATGAACGCCTTCCAACTGAAGAACTTCCGCGACATGACCGAGGGCTGTGATCTTCCGCGCTCTCTGTCGGCAACCGGCGGTCTTCTTTTGGGGTCGGAGTATCACTTCGATCTCTGCCGTCCGGGCATTGGTCTTTATGGCGGCGCGCCTTACGACAGCGCCTTGCCCGTGGTCACGCTCGAGGTCCCCGTTATTCAGACCCGATCGCTTGCCGCAGGGGAAACCGTGGGCTACGGCAATGCTTGGACTGCGCAGCGCGACAGCCGCGTTGCGACCATCGCTGCCGGTTATGCCGACGGTCTGCACCGTGCCCTACAAAACGCCGGCATTCAGGCCTATGTCGGTCATATCCCCTGCCCGGTCATTGGACGTATCTCCATGGATTTAATCACTGTGGATGTGACAGATCTTGGTGAAGACCCCGAGGTATTGACCCTGATCAATGAAGACCAAACCGTAGACCGCATGGCGGCGGCTGCGGGCACAATTGGCTACGAAATTCTGACGTCGCTTGGCCACCGCTACGCACGGACCTATTCTGCATGACCCCTCTTGCGCTGCTGCGCCGCCTCGGTGCGGCCACTCTTGGCCTCTTGGCTTCGCTTGGTCGCCTGAGCACCTTTGCTGTGTCCACGTTCCTCCATATGCTGCGCCCCCCCATTTATGGGCGCGAAGTGCTGAACGCGCTGCTGCAGGTGGGCTGGCTCTCGCTGCCTGTGGTCGGCCTGACCGCCATTTTCACCGGTGGTGCGCTGGCACTGCAAATTTATGCCGGGGGCGCACGTTTTAATGCCGAGGCCGTGGTACCGCAAATTGTTGCAATTGGTATGGTGCGCGAACTGGGCCCGGTGCTTGTCGGGCTGATGATCGCGGCGCGCGTGACCTCTTCGATTGCCGCCGAGATCGCCACTATGAAAGTGACCGAGCAGATAGACGCGCTGGTGACCCTGTCGACGCATCCGATGAAATACCTCGTTGCTCCGCGCGTGCTGGCAGGTCTACTTACCGTGCCCGCACTGGTGGGGATTGGCGACATTATCGGCATTATGGGCGGCTATGTGGTTGCGACCCAGAACCTTGGGTTCAATCCGGCGACCTATCTGGTCAACACTGTCAACTTCCTTGAAATCCACGACATAATATCGTCGCTGGTCAAAGGCGCGGTCTTTGGCGTGATCGCAACAACTCTGGGTTGCTACTACGGCATGAACTCGGGCCGGGGCGCACAGGGCGTGGGTCGGGCGACGAAATCGTCGGTTGAGACCGCCGCAGTGCTGATCCTTGCAGCCAACTTCGTCCTCACTGGGGTGTTCTTTTCGCTATGACCGATCTGACGAAACCTGCGATGATCGAAATGAAGATGGTCCACAAAGCCTTTGGCAGCAATCAAGTGCTGCGCGGCGTAGATCTGCGTATTGCACGTGGGTCTTCTATGGTGATCATCGGCGGCTCTGGAACCGGGAAGTCGGTAATGCTGAAATCTGTTCTGGGCCTGATCCAGCAGGACAGCGGCCAGATTTTGGTTGATGGCAAAGACGCCGGCAATGGCCATTCGGGCCGCGACCGCGATGCGTTTCTAGCGCGCTTTGGCATGTTGTTTCAGGGCGCAGCTCTGTTTGACTCCCTGCCGGTCTGGCAAAACGTCGCCTTCCGCCTGCTGCGCGGCTCGCTGAAACGCCCCAAGGACGAGGCCCGCGAAATTGCGATCGAGAAACTGCGCCGTGTGGGCTTGAAGGCCGATGTGGCCGACCGCCTGCCCGCAGAGCTGTCAGGCGGCATGCAGAAACGTGTGGGCCTGGCCCGCGCCATAGCAGCCGAGCCCGAGATTATCTTCTTTGATGAACCCACCACGGGTCTCGACCCGATCATGTCTGGTGTAATCAACGACCTGATCCGCGAAATCGTGGTCGAGATGGGCGCCACGGCGATGACCATCACCCATGACATGTCCTCGGTCCGGGCGATTGCGGACAATGTGGCGATGCTCCACGGCGGCAAAATTCGCTGGACCGGCCCGGCCAGCAAAATGGATGCGTCGGGGGATCCTTATGTCGAGCAGTTCATTTCTGGCAGTGCCGAGGGGCCGATTGAGGCCGTTCGCTAAGCGTATTGAAAGAAATGGTCGGTTCTTCAGAGCGCGCTTTAAGATCCGCTGCTAAAGCCAAGTATTCTTCCTGTCTTTGCAACCCAACTCTGGGAGCGCATTCAGTTGTAAGTGATGCGCTGTTCCTCAAACCCTTCGGGCCATTTCCCCCGGATACTTGGGAAAAGATGGAAGCTGCGCATGAGCGCCGTCGAATGCTCATCAAACCCACTTGAACAAAAGGGAAACATCTGCAACTGATCAGCCATGGCTAAGACAACGTTTTCCTGCTCCGCTTGTGGGGCCTCCTTCTCCAAATGGTCCGGTCGCTGCGAAAGCTGCGGCGAGTGGAACACGATTTCTGAAGACAAGGGCCTGTCTTCTGGCGGCCCGGCGAAAAAGTCGCTGGGCGCCATGCGTGGCAAACGGCTAGAACTGGGCGATCTGGCCACGCAGGAAGATCCCCCACCCCGCACCTTGTCAGGCGTTGGAGAGCTGGACCGCGTGCTCGGCGGTGGGTTGGTGGCAGCATCCGCCATCCTGGTGGGCGGTGATCCCGGAATTGGCAAATCAACGCTGCTGTTACAGGCGGCTGCGCGCTTTGCCCGCAATGGTTTGAAGACCGTCTATATTTCGGGCGAGGAAGCCGCTGCACAGGTGCGCATGCGCGGGCAGCGTTTGGGCTTGCAGGAAAGCCCGGTGATGCTGGGGGCTGAGACCAACCTGCGGGATATTCTGACAACGCTGGAGGCCGAGAAGCCCGATCTCGCCATTATCGATTCCATCCAAACCATGTGGGCCGACAATGTCGACAGCGCGCCGGGGTCGGTGTCGCAGGTGCGGGCCGCTGCGCATGAGCTGACAACTTTTGCAAAAACCCAGGGTATTTCCATCATTATGGTCGGCCATGTCACCAAAGAGGGCCAGATCGCGGGCCCCCGTGTTGTCGAACATATGGTTGACACGGTTTTGTATTTCGAAGGCGAGCGCGGCCACCAGTTCCGCGTGCTGCGGGCCGTGAAGAACCGCTTTGGCCCTGCTGATGAGATTGGCGTCTTTGAGATGACGGGACGCGGGCTGGCGCAAGTCACCAACCCTTCGGCCCTGTTCCTGTCCGAACGCGGCACGCCCTCGCCCGGATCTGTGGTCTTCGCAGGCATCGAAGGGACCCGGCCCGTTCTGGTCGAAATGCAGGCGCTGGTCGCGCCTTCGCCACATTCGCAGCCGCGTCGCGCCGTGGTGGGCTGGGACAGTTCGCGCCTTGCCATGATTTTGGCAGTGCTGGAGGCCCGCTGCGGCGTGCCGTTTGCTGGGCTTGATGTCTATCTTAATGTTGCAGGAGGCATGCGCGTTTCCGAACCAGCCGCTGACCTTGCCGTCGCCGCTGCCCTGCTGAGCGCCCGCGAAGACACACCGTTGCCCGCCGATACGGCGGTTTTTGGCGAAATTTCTCTGTCCGGTGCCCTGCGCCCTGGTCCTCAGACCGAAAACCGGTTGAAAGAGGCGCAAAAACTTGGTTTCAAAGCCGTGATTGCCCCGAGTGGTGGCAAATCCGTCTCGGTTGATGGGCTGGCGCTGCGCCAAACCCCGGATCTTTCAGGATTTGTTGGCGAATATTTCGGGGCGGGGTAAACAATTACCCAAGCGACGAGTCGCGACAGAATGCTGAAGGCAGGGACATGGAAGGTTTCACCATAATAGATGGCGCTGTGGCGCTGGTTATCGTCATTTCGGCGCTGCTCGCCTACTCTCGGGGGCTGGTGCGCGAAATCATGTCCATCCTGGGCTGGGTGGCCGCTGCGATCGGCGCGTTTCTCTTTGCTGCCCAGGTCGAACCGCTGATGGCCGAAGTCCCGGTATTGGGAGAATATATTGCCGAAAGCTGCGAACTGTCGATGATTGTTGCCTTCTTTGCAGTCTTTGCCGTTGCCCTGATCGTGGTGTCCTTCTTTACCCCGCTTTTGTCCGGGCTGGTACAACGTTCTGCGCTCGGTGGGCTGGATCAGGGTGGTGGATTTCTCTTTGGGGTGCTGCGCGGTATCCTGCTTATCGCCATTGCCTTCTTCGTTTACAACGTAGTGATGACTGGTCAGAGCTTTGTTGTTGTTGACGACAGCCGCTCTGCCGTGGTGTTCAACCGCATGATAAACCACGTCGAAGATCAGAACCCCGAGCAGGCCCTTGGCTGGCTAACCGGAAAATACGAAGAGCTCATCGGCGGCTGCACTCGCTAAGGCGGGAAAGTGCTTCGAACAAAGTGAGGCGCCTTCGGGCGCCTTTAATTTTCTTTATGAGAAACGCGTCGACCGGCCCAAAGCCGTCTCCGCGGCCCCCCGCGAACCTTAACGCCGCGAAAAACCAATTCACTATCCAAGCGCTTTTAAAGATTCGCATCTTTGGCCCCTGTCCCGCTTCAAAGGCATATTTATCGCAGCCAACGAGGGTTACTCCGCTCAAGCTGAGCCTTAAACGTCAAAGAAACCAGAAAATTTCGTTCAAATTCTATAAATTGGGCAACTCAGGCCGCAAGCGTGCCCCATTTCCGTCCCAATTCGATGGCCACCTAGGTCCAACGTAGGCCAAAACGGCCACCTGACCTCAATCAGGCTCTCAGAAAGGGACACGGATATGCTGCTGGATCACAAGACAGCCTTCGGCGACTACCAACCGGTTGGCCTTCTGTTCGATTTCTATGCGGAAACGTCCGTGTTTGAAAAATCCGTTCAGCGTCCCCAAAGGGGTGGCATTCTGCCTGCAACGATGATCGAAACCGACGAAGGCTTCCGCCAAGCCCGCGCCCTGCGTCCCGGCGATATGGTGCAAACTTTTGACGGTGGATTGCGCGAAGTGCAGAACATTCGCCACTGCGTCCCGCGCCTGACTGCCATGGTGACGGTGCCAGCCGGTGCCCTCGGCAACGACGCGGAACTTGAGCTGCCGTCTGACACATTGGTTGCGCTGGATCTAGACACAGCTGACCGCCTTTTTGGCACCCCGGTTGTGCTGGCCAAGGTGATCTCGTTGGTGGGCTACAGAGGCATCACCACCGCTCTGCCCCAGTGCATGGCGCGCGTTCACCTTGAATTCGAAGAAGAAGAACTGCTTTGGATTGAAGGTGGCATGTTGGTTGACAGCCTGTGCAGCAGCGATGACCGTTTCTACCCGGTCCTGTCCCTGACCGAGACCCGCCAGTTGCTGGCCTCCGAAGAAAACCGCGCCTTAACACATGCAGGTTCCAAAGGTCTTCTGGAGAACGCACTCGAAGCCGATGTGGCTGCAGACGCCGCCCACGAAGACGCACTGCAGGCCAGCCTACAGTCGTGTCTGCCCTCTGCCACGTCCTTGTCGACCACCTGGCTGGCCACCAGAGCTCTGGATGGTCTGTTTGGCCGCCGGGCCGCATAAATCCGGGCGCGCTCTGCGCTTGTTTCATCGCTATATCCCTGCCGCTCCATTCTTTTGTGATCCTTTCGTGACATAGGCGTCAAGACTCCCTATTTGGGGTACGTCACACGCCACAGCGGATTCGGAGCCGACGCCAGTGTCGAAGCCTCTCTTTCCTATCTGGTCCGCGCAAGCGGATTTCTTCTTCAGTCCCTTGCGCATCCCTGCGCAGGCGGTGCCGCATTGTGTTGTCTCACTGTGCTCTCCGGCCGCACGCCCCGTGCCCCCCAAATTGGGGGCGCCTACGTTTTGCGGGACCGGATTTCGACAGACACCGCCATCGCTGCCCAGCCAAACGCAGCAACGCCACATAAGAATTGGAGCCTAGCCATGTGCGGGATTTTGGGGATTGCAAACCGGAACGGCCACGTCTTTGCGGAACTATATGACGGGCTGCTCATGCTCCAGCATCGGGGGCAGGACGCCTCGGGTATTGTCACCTACGACAATGACTTCTTCCGGGAACGCAAGGCCAACGGTCTGGTCAAAGATGTGTTTGCGCCCAAAGACGCAGAGACACTGCGCGGCTTGATGGGGATCGGGCATGTACGCTATCCCACTGCCGGGTCGCTTTCGGCCGCGGAAGCGCAGCCGTTTTTTGTCAATGCGCCCTATGGCATCTATCTGGTCCACAATGGCAATATCACAAATACCGAGGAACAGCGCGAAAAGGTCACCGGCAAATACAGCCGCCATCTGCGCACGACGTCTGATTCCGAAATCCTATTGAATGTGCTGGCTGACAAGGTGGCTGATGCGATTAAGGTGAACGGGAATATGGACCCGATCCGCAACATCTTTGCCGGTGTAAAGATGACCATGGAACGGATCCAGGGCGCCTATTCCGTGATCTGCATGATCGCAGGCGTCGGCCTCCTTGCCTTCCGTGACCCACACGGCATCCGCCCCCTTTCGGTTGCCAAACGCACCGAAGGCGGTAAAGGCGACGACTATGCCTTTGCCTCTGAAGACGTGGCCTTTGGAATCAATGACTTCCAGAAGCTGCGCGATGTGAAACCGGGCGAAGCTATGCTGGTGGATCTCAATGGCAACTTGCACACATTCCAAGCGGTAGAGGGCCAACTGACACCCTGTATCTTCGAATACGTCTATCTGGCACGCCCCGACAGCATGCTGGATGGCATTTCGGTCTATAAATCCCAACTGCGCATGGGCCAGACGCTGGCCAAACAAATCGCGGAGCTGGATCTGGATATCGACGCCATTATCCCTGTGCCCGACAGCGCTCGCCCTGTGGCGCTTGAAGTGTCGAATGCCACCGGCATCCGCTACCGCGAAGCCCTGGTCAAGAACCGCTACGTGGGCCGGACCTTTATTATGCCGGGTCAGGAGGAACGTCAGAAATCCGTGCGCCGCAAGCTGAACGCTGTTCCGCTCGAAATGAAGGACCGGAACATCCTTTTGATCGACGACTCCATTGTGCGCGGCAACACCATCAAGAAGATCGTCGAGATGTGCCGCGAAGCCGGCGCTAAAAAAGTCTATATTGCCTCTGCTTCCCCGCCGGTGAAGTTCCCCAATGTCTATGGCATCGACATGCCGACCCGCCACGAGCTGGTCGCCCACGATCGCACCATTGAAGAGATTCGTGACGAACTCGGTGTGGACGAGCTGATCTATCAGCGCCTTGAGGATCTGGTCTGGGCCGCCCAGGAGGGCAACCCCGAGATTAAAGCCTTCGACTGTTCCTGTTTTGACGGCAACTATGTCACTGGGAATATCACCGAAGACTACCTGAGAAATCTCGAAGGGAGCAGCCGCGTCAGCAACAAAATCAAAGCTATGCCGACACCGGGTGCGAGTTGGAACAGTTCCACCATGGCGGGTTGAACATAACCTCTTTCGCCGTCTCAGGGGCGCGCCCGGCTGGCAAATGACAGCCCGGCGCGCAAAGGTTTGTCTTTTCCCACAAAGCCGCCTATGAAGACGCAACATTTGGCCTTTGGGCCAGCCTGCGGCGCCGCCTTAAAAGGCCGGCGCCGTCTTCTTTGTGAACCCACCCGCCGACGCCTGACCGAAGACGCCCGCCGACCGAAAGCAGATCACCTTGAACGCGCATTTTGCCCGTATGCTGAATTCTTCGCGCCAATGCCGCTGTTGCGGCGCGACCTTCGAACAGCTTCTCAGCCTCACTTGTGATCGCCCCGACATCTGTCCCGAGGACATGCCGGTGCAAGACAATGCGGCCATCTTTGCTGCTGAAGGTGACGTGCTGACTGAAGACTTCTGCAGTTTAGGAGAATTGCGCTTTATTCGCGCAGTGCTGGCAATTCCGATAAATGAAGGGGGCGACTACGAGTTTATTCTGGGCACCTGGGCGGGTGTCAGCGTCGCAGAATTTGACGCCTATCTCGACGTGTTCGAGCTGCGCGAAACGGACTCAATGGGCAGCAGCCCGGCTTGGCTCTCGAATCAACTGCCCTTTGGCCCCATGGGCCCCGTTGCTTGCATGCTGCACGCCCGCCCCGGTGGCGAATACCCGGAACTACAGGTCGCTGAGGTCAACCACGAGCTGGCCCGCATGCAGAACATTGGTGTCGATCTGGACGAACTGTTGGGGATGTTACAGGCCTATGGCCATGATCTGCCGTCGCTTGTATACGACAGCTAAACGCCGCACGCACTCGGTGAAACTCAGAAAGCCTGAGCGAATGGACAACCGGCTGAGGGTCGGTCGCCTTTCAGAGCGTTTCCGGACTTCAAAGATGTCTCGTCTCTGATAAACAGTCCGCCTTTATGTTTGCACATGGCGCAGGGCACACCCGCGAATGAGGCGGGCTGCGCCGCACAGACTAAGGGACCAAACAAGCACCAGCTGGCTAGAATAGGCCTGTTCGGCCCAAATGCGGGTCTGCGCAGGCGCTGGGGTCGACGCAAACAAATCGGACCCGGCAACCGCTTCGCTCAGGGACAATGGCAGCGGATCCAACGCTTGCCACTTCTGGTGGACGGACGCAGGCAAAAGCCTGCGACGGCAACGCGCACTTGACCGCTGCTGCGCCTTCGGCGCAAAAAGGCCTCATGACACAGAAAATCGCCCTGATCACCGGTGCCTCGCGCGGATTGGGCGCGGCGCTTGCCGAAGCCCTCGCCCCCACTCACCATATTGTCGCCGTGGCCCGCACCACAGGCGCATTGGAGGAGCTTGATGACCGCATTAAGTCCTCAGGTGGCGCGGTCACGCTGGCGCCCATGGATATCTGCGTGCCAGAAGCCATGGCCACTCTGTGCCGCGGCATCTATGACCGATGGGGCAGCCTCGATCTCTGGGCGCATACCGCTATACACGCCGCCCCCCTCAGCCCGGCGCCGTTCGTGGCACCCAAGGACTGGCAAAAATCGGTGGATGTAAACGCCACCGCAACCTCGGTGCTGATTTCTTATGTCGCGCCGCTTCTGGGGCAATCGGGCCGCGCCGTGTTTTTTGACGATCCGCGCGCCGGCGCAAAATTTTTTGGCGCGTATGGCGCGACCAAAGCGGCCCAAATGGCGCTGGCCAACAGCTGGCACACGGAAACCACGACCACCGGCCCTTCGGTCCGCATATTGACACCTCCTGCGATGCCCACCGCGCTGCGCGCACGCTTTTTCCCCGGCGAGGATCGCGAACCGCTCACCAGCCCGACAGAGGCTGCCGCAACACTGCTGCCGAGGATCCTCGAGGACTGAAACAGGCGCCATTCCTTGGACCTAGACTATTTCATTGGCTGGCCCCGCGCGGCGCTTCCTCAGGGGACTGTCAGGGCCTAATTTCAAAGCAACGCGCTCTGATGGCAACACTGTTGCCACTTGGACAAGCCGTACCTCTTGCTCCCTCCTGTCCTGCCGCCTATGCAGAAAGGAACCTTCCGGTGCGGGCGATCTCTTCAGGGTCTTGTTTCCCACCGCGTTCAGGGCAAACTTAGGGGCATTACATGCGCATTTTGGTCACCAATGACGACGGTATCAACGCAACCGGGCTGACCGTTCTGGAACATATTGCAACCGAACTTGCTGGCTCCAACGGCGAAGTGTGGACCGTTGCCCCCGCCTTTGAGCAGTCCGGGGTTGGGCATTGCATAAGTTATGCAAACCCTTCGTTGATTTCCGAACTTGGGCCACGCAGGTTTGCCGTCGAAGGTTCGCCCGCGGATTGCGTGTTGGCAGGCCTTCACGTGATCTTGGGAGACAGGAGTCCCGATCTGGTGCTGTCGGGCGTTAACCGAGGGAACAACTCGGCAGAGAACGCCATGTATTCGGGCACTCTTGGGGGCGCAATGGAAGCCGCGCTTCAAGATCTGCCAGCAATGGCCCTGTCACAGTATTTTGGTCCCGCCAATCGCGATCTTGAAAACCCGTTTGAAGCCGCGCAGACCCATGGTGCAAGTGTTATACGGAAAACCCTCGCTGCCACACCGAACCACAGCGGCGGGTATCGCCTGTTTCACAATATCAACTTCCCCCCAGTTGCAGCAGCTGCGGTAAAGGGACTGCGCGCGGCCCCGCAGGGCAAGCGTCCGAAGACTTCGTTTTCTGCAGAAGAGCAGATTTCGCCAAATGGGCGACGTTATATGTGGATTCGGGGTGGCAACCAGCAGGTGGCCTGCGCGCCAGACACGGATGTGGCTGTAAACCTCGACGGCTATGTATCTGTCACACCGATGCGCGCGGATCTCACGGATACGGCGGCACTCGAGGCGCTGAAAGTGCTTGAATGAACTCGCTTGATGCCGAAACCAAGATGCAGTTCCTCTTTAACCTACGCTCGCGTGGGGTAACTGAGGCAAGTGTACTCGGAGCTATGGAGAGTATTGACCGGGGTGCCTTTGTGCGCGGTATCTTTGCAGAACGCGCTTATGAAGACGTGCCGCTGCCAATTTCCTGCGGCCAGACCATCTCGCAACCGTCCGTGGTGGGTTTGATGACCCAGGCGTTGCAGGTCAGACCACGCGACACCGTGCTCGAGGTGGGCACCGGATCCGGCTATCAGGCGGGGGTGCTCGCCAAGATCGCACGCCGCGTCTACACGATAGACCGCCATGCTCGGCTGGTGCAGGAAGCCCGCCAGATGTTTGCGCGGCTAAACCTCTCCAACATCACCTCGCTGGTCGGCGACGGAAGCTTTGGGATGCCGGATCAGGCGCCTTTTGATCGAATCATTGTCACCGCTGCGGCCGAAG
>SPLB01000090.1 GCA_004566265.1 Paracoccaceae bacterium
CAGCGTGAACGCTTTGAAAACGCTCTCTTTTCCCAGACGCGCAAACATGTGCGTTGCGGCGCGACGCTCGTGGTCTCGCCCCTGCGCACGGATCAGATGCAGGCGGCCGCCATCTGCGACGTCACATTCAACCACTTTGTTAAAGCGCGATGCCGCCGGGCCGTTTTCCAGCAGGGTGGCTTCGGCGCCGCTATCCACCTTTACCACATGGTGCATAACCGCATCCGATGTGGCGTCGGCGTGTTTGTAGATCAGGTTGATTGGCTTGGCCGGTTTGCCGGTGACATGAATGATCACACCATCTTGGGCAAACGCGGTGTTCAATGCTGCCAGCGGGCGTTCGACCGGGGTTTGACCTCGCGCTTCGAGAACCCCGTAGATGTCTTTAGCCCAGTGCAAATCAATGTTCGCAAGATCCGCAAGCCTGTCGATTGACACGCCTTCTAGTGCCAAATCGTCCGAGGCTTCCGCATCAAACACGCCATCGACAAAAACGATTTTTAGCCTGTCGATGTCGTCAAAGAGGGGGGCTTCATCGCTGTCAAAAACGGCTGCTTCCGGCGCGGCGGCCTGCACAAGTGTTTCAGGGCGCGTGTACTTCCAATATTCGTCCCTTCCATTGGGAAGTCCCATTTCCTGCACTCGCGCCAAAGCCGCGCGACGGCCTATTTCGAGACAACCACCTGTGGGCATCGAAAGCGCTGAAAGACGCGCCTCCGTTGCAGTTTGTTTGACTTCGCGAAGTGCCATTATTCCACCTCTGCCAAAATGTCCGCATAGCCGTTGTTTTCGACCTCAAGAGCGAGTTCGGGGCCACCAGTTTTCACAATGCGACCATTGGCCAGGATGTGTACCACATCCGGTTTAATGTGGTCCAGAAGCCGTTGATAATGGGTGATGACCAGAAAACCACGGTCGTCGTCACGCAGAGCGTTCACGCCTTCAGAAACCAGCTTCATTGCGTCGACGTCAAGGCCAGAGTCGGTCTCGTCGAGGATGCACATCTTGGGTTCAAGCATCGCCATTTGCAGGATCTCATTGCGCTTCTTTTCGCCACCGGAGAAGCCAACATTCACCGGGCGCTTCAGCATATCCGCGTCAATCTTTAGGGATTTGGCCTTGGCGCGGACTTCCTTCAGGAAGTCCGTCGCGGACAGCTCTTCTTCCCCCCGCGCTTTGCGCTGTGCATTCACGGCGGTGCGGAGGAAAGTCATATTGCCAACACCAGGGATTTCCACTGGGTATTGAAACGCAAGGAAAACACCCAGCGCGGCGCGCTCCTCGGCTTCCAGCTCCAGCAAGTCTTCGCCGTTCAACGTCGCAGACCCGTCAGTCACTTCGTAGCCATCGCGGCCCGACAGCACGTAGGACAGCGTCGATTTGCCAGAGCCATTCGGCCCCATGATCGCATGCACCTTGCCCGCCTCAACCTTAAGGTCCAGACCTTTGAGGATTGCCTTGTCTTCGTCCTCAAGTTTCACGTGCAGGTTCTTAATTTCGAGCATTCTTCCCTCGTCTCAATGCGTCGGGGCGCGCGCCCCGGATGTGTCAGTGCCCGATTGGGCGAATTCAATTACCGAGCTTAACCGCGGTGCCACTGACAGAAACCATCAGCATGCTGTCCGCGACAACTTCGTAGTCGATGTCGACGCCGACCACGGCGTTTGCACCGAGGGCGCGCGCATGCTCTTCGAGCTCTGTCATGGCTGTCTCACGTGCGTCGCGAAGCTTGCTTTCATATGCGCCGGAACGGCCGCCGACGATGTCCGTCACAGAGGCAAAGAAATCCCGAACGACGTTGGCGCCCATGATCGCCTCGCCCACAACGATGCCTCTATATTCAGCAATCTGGTGCCCTTCGACATTAGAAGTGGTTGTTATGATCATAGAAACAGGTCCCTTTTTCTTCACCTTGGGTATCGACATTACCCGACAGAGCCTTCCAGGGAAATCGCAACAAGTTGTTGTGCTTCCATGGCGAACTCCATCGGCAGCGCTTGCAGAACGTCCTTACAGAAACCGTTCACGACCAAGGCAACCGCTTCCTCTTCATCCATGCCCCGCTGGCGGCAATAAAACAGCTGTTCGTCATCTACCTTTGAGGTTGTCGCCTCGTGCTCTACGCGGGACGAATTGTTTTTCACTTCGATGTAAGGCACCGTGTGGGCGCCGCATTTGTCACCGATCAGCAGGCTGTCGCACTGCGTATAGTTGCGGCTGTGTTTGGCCTTTGGGTGCATCGATACCAAACCGCGGTAGGTGTTCTGCGCTTTGCCGGCAGAGATGCCTTTGGAGACGATACGTGACTTGGTGTTTTTGCCCAGGTGCACCATCTTCGTGCCAGTGTCGGCCTGCTGCAAATTGTTGGTAATTGCGATCGAGTAGAACTCTCCCTGGCTTTCATTGCCGCGCAGGATGCAAGATGGGTATTTCCACGTGACAGCCGACCCTGTTTCAACCTGCGTCCACATCACCTTTGCACGGTCACCACGGCAGTCGGCGCGTTTGGTCACAAAGTTGTAGATGCCGCCCTTGCCGTTTTCATCGCCAGGGAACCAGTTCTGAACCGTGGAGTATTTCACCTCGGCGTCTTCTTCAACGATGATCTCAACCACAGCGGCGTGAAGCTGCGCAGTGTCACGTTGCGGCGCAGTACAACCTTCCAAGTAGCTGACATAGCTGCCTTTATCCGCGATAATTAGCGTTCGTTCAAACTGGCCGGTGTTTTCCGCGTTGATGCGGAAATAGGTAGACAGTTCCATCGGGCAGCGCACACCGGGCGGAATGTATACAAAAGACCCATCCGAGAAGACCGCAGAGTTCAATGTCGCATAAAAGTTGTCCGTCACCGGCACCACGGTGCCGAGATATTTTTTGATCAACTCTGGGTGTTCTTTGATCGCTTCCGAGATCGAGCAGAAGATCACGCCAGCTTTTTTCAACTCTTCCTGGAAGGTGGTACCCACAGATACGGAGTCGAACACCGCGTCAACGGCCACCTTCCGGCCTTCGCTCGGCATGTCCTCTGCGCCTTCGACACCAGCCAAAATCATTTGTTCTTTCAACGGGATACCGAGCTTTTCGTACGTGGCCAGCAACTTCGGATCGACCTCTTCCAGAGACTTCGGCTTGGTCTCCATGGATTTGGGACGGGCATAGTAATACTGGTCCTGAAAGTCGATCTCAGGATAGTTCACCATCGCCCAAGTCGGCTCTTCCTTCTGTTCCCAGCGATCGAACGCCGCCAGACGCCATTCCAGCATCCATTCGGGTTCTTCGTTCTTTTCAGAGATCAGACGCACAATATCGCGGTTTACACCTTTGGGGGCATATTCCATCTCAATGTCTGTGTCCCAACCATATTTGTAGGTGCTCACTTCGCGAACCGCGTCAACAGTCTGCTGATCTACACCTTCCTTGGCTTCGAACTTGTCCAATGCGGCCATGTCGTCTTCTCCTTGGAACCTCACGCCCGCCGGGCACGATGTTTCTTTTCCTTTGCGCACCACGCTTCGGCAAAGCGCAGCACATCGGTTTCTGTTGTTTCGGGCCCCAACGAGACGCGCACCGCCCCTTGCGCTGTTCCCTCATCGTATCCCATAGCCGTTAAAACGGCGCTGGCGCGAACTTTGCCGCTGGAGCAGGCACTGCCCGCACTAATGGCAAACCCCGCCAAATCCATCTGCATAACCTGCGTTTCGCCTTTCCAGCCGGGTGTAGCGAAACATAGAGTGTTTGGCAGCCGCGCCGCATCTTTCCCGACTAAAATAGTATGTGGGGCTTCAGCTGCAAGGGCTTTTTCTAGAATAATTCTAATTCCAGAAACACGCTCCCAAACACCATTGGTCAAATCCTTTGTTGCCGCTTCAGCTGCAGCCCCGAAGCCCGCAATTCCAATGATATTTTCAGTCCCAGAGCGACGCCCCATCTCCTGACCACCGCCCCGGATTTGCGCAGGCAAATCAGTGCCGCGCTTCAGCAGGACCGCACCAATCCCTTTAGGCCCTCCGAGTTTATGCGCCGACGCCAGAGCCATTTTTGCCGGCATCCAATTAAAGGACAGCGGCAGTTTTCCAAAAGCCTGCGTTGCGTCGGTCACCTCCAGACCTTCGGGCAGCTTTTGCACGACACCGGTTTCAGAATTCGCAAGTTGAAGCGTGCTGCTTTCAGGGTCTCTAACTGTTACCTCGCCCTCGGGCGAAACGGTCAGATCTTCGGTTATCCAAGCTCTAATCGCGTCATGTTCGACCGCTGCGCCGTGCAGTCTTTTTTTGCCGATGGCCAAAGAGGCGCCCTCGGTCGAGCCCGACGTAAACACAATGTCCGCCCCATCCGCGCCAAAGGCAGCCGCGATCTGCCCCCGTGCTTTTTCCACAAGAGCCTTGGCGGCACGGCCTTCGGCATGAACCGACGATGGGTTGCCGCACAGTTCCATCGCCTCAACCATCGCACGGCGGGCTTCCGCACGCAGGGGTGCAGTCGCATTATGGTCCAAATAGACACGTTTCATGATCGCATTTTTTCCAGCCGATTGTGCCCGCCGCCGTGTGGCCTGCGTTAATCGTCAACAACCGCAAAGAGGTTCGGAACCGCCGGACAAGGCGCAAGGTCGTTCCTAATGATATCACTGAGACGGGTTTGATGCAGGAAGACATAAACATTCGCGCTTAACCCTTCCCACAGACGGTTGGTCAGCGATTGCGCGCGGCTGCCGCTGGATCCACCGGACGCCCCTGCCCCTTTGTGCATGGCATCAACGGTTTCATCCACGGCGGCCAGCACATCAACAACCCGAATGTCTGAGGGTGCCATTGCCAGACGGTAGCCACCGCCCGGCCCGCGCACGGATACAACCAACCCCGCACGGCGCAGTTTCACAAACAACTGCTCCAAATACGGCAATGAAATGTCCTGACGTTTTGAAATTTCGGACAAAACAACCAGCTCCCCCTCTGGTTGAAGGGCAATATCAGTCAACGCCACCATCGCATAGCGGCCTTTGGTCGAAAGTTTCAACGCCCTGGTTCCTTTGCTCAGATCATCCAAACGCAGCAATTGATTGACGATTGCCCCGCCAGACCTTATCTCGTCGGCACGGGGCCCAAGTTTTGCGCGCCCTGTTTAGAACCGTTCTAAGGTGCCCGAGGGAATGCGTCAAGTACATCCACCGTGCATTCCCGCAAAATGAGAGTAGGATTAACCCACCCATGCCCGAGGTGATTTTCCCTGGACCCGAAGGCCGCCTTGAAGGCCGTTACCACCCGCAAAAAGAACGCGACGCACCAATTGCGATCGTGCTGCACCCTCACCCGCAATTCGGCGGGACAATGAATAACAAAGTGGTCTACAACCTCCACTACGCGTTTTATAAATTGGGCTTCACGGTGCTACGGTTCAACTTCCGTGGTGTGGGTCGTAGACAGGGTGAATACGA
>SPLB01000091.1 GCA_004566265.1 Paracoccaceae bacterium
ACGATTTACAAAAACGGCGTCCCATGTGGGACGCCCTGTCAAATCTCTGGGCCAGCACCCTACTGATCAAGGAAACTGCGCAGTTTGCGGCTTCGGCTCGGGTGCTTCAGCTTGCGCAGCGCCTTGGCTTCGATCTGGCGGATCCGTTCGCGTGTCACCGAGAACTGCTGGCCGACCTCTTCCAGCGTATGGTCGGTGTTCATGCCGATGCCAAAACGCATGCGCAGAACACGTTCCTCACGCGGGGTGAGCGAGGCGAGAACACGGGTGGTGGTCTCTTTCAGGTTCTCCTGGATCGCAGAATCGAGCGGCAGAACGGCGTTCTTGTCCTCGATGAAATCGCCCAGCTGGCTGTCTTCCTCGTCCCCGATTGGGGTTTCAAGGGAGATCGGCTCTTTGGCGATCTTCATGACCTTGCGGACCTTCTCGAGCGGCATCTGCAGCTTTTCGGCCAGTTCTTCCGGCGTCGGCTCGCGACCGATTTCGTGCAGCATCTGACGGCCGGTGCGGACCAGCTTGTTGATGGTCTCGATCATATGGACCGGGATACGGATCGTGCGGGCCTGATCTGCGATAGAGCGCGTGATCGCCTGACGGATCCACCAGGTCGCATAGGTCGAGAACTTGTATCCGCGACGGTATTCGAACTTGTCGACCGCCTTCATCAGGCCAATGTTGCCTTCCTGAATGAGGTCGAGGAACTGCAGACCACGGTTGGTGTATTTCTTCGCAATCGAGATCACAAGACGCAGGTTGGCCTCGACCATTTCTTTCTTGGCCTGGCGGGCTTCTTTTTCGCCTTTTTGAACCTGCTGCACAATGCGACGGAATTCAGAAATATCGAGCCCCACATAGGTGCCGACCTGCGCCATGTCTGCGCGCAGCTCTTCCACCTTGTCATTGGAGCGCTCAATAAACATCTGCCAGCCACGGCCCGGCTTCTCCGCCATGTCCGAGAGCCAATTCGGGTCGAGTTCACGCCCCCGATAGGCTTCGACAAATTCTTTGCGGTTGATGCGGGCCTGGTCGGCCAGCTTGACCATGGCGCTGTCGATTTGCATGACGCGGCGGTTGATTCCGTAAAGCTGGTCGATCAAAGCCTCAATGCGATTGTTGTGCAGGTGAAGGCCATTCACCAGTTCTACGATTTCCGACCGCAGCGCTTGATAGCGAGCCTCGTCCGTTTTCGAGAAGGAGCCATCCTCGTTCAGCGTGGCCGAGATGCGGCTGTCTTGCATTTCCGACAGATCGGCAAAGTCGCTGGAAATGCGTTCGAGCGTTTCCAGAACACGATCCTTCAGGGCCGCTTCCATGGCCGCAAGGGACATATTGGCCTGCTCGTCTTCGTCTTCGTCATCGTCGTTGTTGAGGATCGGGTTGCCGTCAGCATCCAGCTCCGGACCAGTGTCCTTGGCCGGTTTGATCGGCTGAACACCCGAAGTGTCGACAACCGGTTCCGTGGTTCCGCCGTCTTCATCCATCTGGTTGCCAAAGGTGGTTTCCAGATCAATCACGTCGCGCAGAAGGATGTCCTCGGACAGCAGTTCGTCGTGCCAGATGGTGATCGCTTGGAAAGTCAGCGGGCTTTCGCACAGCCCGTTGATCATCGTATTGCGCCCCGCCTCAATGCGTTTCGCAATCGCAATCTCACCTTCGCGCGACAGAAGCTCGACCGAGCCCATCTCGCGCAGGTACATGCGCACCGGGTCATCAGTGCGGTCCAGTTTCTCGGCCGCGGCGCCGGCCACAGCAACTTCACGGTTGCTTTCTGTGGCCACCAGTTCAGTGGAGCCTTTGTTCTCCTCTTCCTCGGCGTCCTCGTCCTCGATGATATTGATGCCCATCTCCGACAGCATGGACATTACGTCCTCGATCTGTTCGGAGGACACCTGATCCGGCGGCAGGACCTGATTGAGCTGATCGTAGGTGATGTAGCCCTTTTCCCGGGCCTCTGCGATCATCTTTTTGACCTTGGCCTGGCTCATGTCGATCGAAATTTCGCCGTCCTGGTCTTCAGGCTTTTGGGCGTCGGTATCTTTGGCGGCCATTCATTGCTCCTCTGCGGCTCCCCCTGCGGCCGATGCGGCGCTAGGGCGATTCGGGTTGTGAGAATCATTAGAGCGATCCGGTGATTCGTCACCCCGTTTACCTAATTTTCCTCTGGGCTTCCTTAGCAAAACGCCCTTGCGCGACGTTCAGGCCACAATCGGCAAGCGAAACGCAAACAGTTTGATGGTTATTTGTTTGGAAACCCGATTCGGGCCAAGAGCGCACCAAAGGCGTCGCGCTCTTCGCGATTGAGTCGCGCGCCATTGTCGCCCACGTCATATGTTGCTTTGTCCTCATTCTCGCTGCGTTGCGCCTTGTTGCGGGCCTCTGCGGCTTCGCGAAGGCGCCAGGTCAGCGCCTCATCCTCGGTATGCTGGATATCCTCAACGGCTTCCTGCTGTTCCGCATCCGCGCCCCAGCTGGCTTCGAGTTTTGCAAACTCCTCGGCAAGGAGCTGGCTTGCAATCTCCAAATCACCAGCGCGGCGCAGACAGGGGCTAATAGCCACATGGCGAAGCGAGAAGAGGTTTTCAAGGGCACGCGGGCCCAAGGCGTAATCTATTTCGTCGCGCAGACGCTCCGGTGCGTCGATGCCAAAGCGCAGGATCAGATCCCGAAGCGGCCCATGATCGGGGTCAATACAGGCCAGGCGTTCGAGGTTCTGTTCATATTCCAAAATCACGCGCGGCGTGGCCACGCAGGACGCAAGGATGACCGCTTCGCGCACGCGGGTGATCGACGCCTCATCGGCCCCCGCGACGAGCGACGCACGGGTGGTTGCGACGGGCTCAACAGCAGCGGCCTGCCACTTGCCTTTCCACGGGAGACGCCCGCCATCCCGGAAGCCGCCCGATTTCCGGGAGCCCGGCTGGTAGGTGCCACCACGCGGCTGGTAGCCGGAGCCCCCCTGCCCGCGCCCACCCCAGTCATTGTCGCCGCGGTTATACCCGCCCCCAAACCCGTCGCCGGTGTCACCGCCGCTGCGGCCAAACAGGACATTGCGCATCTCTTTGATGTCTTGGGCATAATGGCCCCGGATGGAGGGGTCTCGGATCTTTTTGATCTGTTCACGCAGGGCCTTGTCCAGACCTGCCTTGCGTTCGGGACTGTCGAAAACCTTGCCGTCGGTTTCGCGCTGCCAGAGCAGTTTCACCATGGGCAGGGCCTGATCCAGTACCGCCTGTACGGCCTCTGGGCCTTCGCTGCGGACCATATCGTCAGGGTCCTTGCCATCCGGCATGATCGCAAAGCGCAAAGACTTACCCGCTTCCAACTTGGGCAGCGCCAGATCCACCAAACGCATGGCGGCGCGGAGGCCTGCCTTGTCGCCGTCAAGCGCAATGATCGGCTCATCCCCCATCCGCCAGAGCATCTGCAACTGATTTTCTGTGATGGCCGTGCCCAAAGGCGCCACGGTCGACGGGAATCCGGCCTCTGCCAAGGCGATCACATCCATATACCCTTCGGCGACAATCAGCGACGCCCCACGGCCAGACGCCGCCCGCGCTGGCCCGTGATTGTAGAGGCTGCGCCCCTTATCAAAGAGTTCGGTTTCAGGCGAATTCAGATATTTGGCATTGTCATTTGGGTCCATTGCACGACCGCCAAAGGCAATCGCGCGACCGCGTGCATCGCGGATCGGGAACATGATCCGGTTGCGGAAAGTGTCATAGGGTTTTTTGCCCTTGTTCGACGGTTTGCCCAGCCCCGCTGCAAGAATCAGCTCATCCGCCACATCCTTGCCCTTCAGCGCATCCCAGAGGTTCTGCCAGCCGTCTGGCGCAAAGCCGATTTCCCATCGGTCCAGCGCATCCTGGGACAGACCGCGCCGCGCCAGATAATTCCGGGCATCTGCGGCAGCGCCAGTGCGCAGTTGCAGGCGAAAGTATTTCACCGCCAGTTCCATCACCTCGATCAGCTGGGTGCGGCGGTCCTGTTTTTCGGCCGCCTTTGGGTCGCGCTTGGGCATCTCCATGCCCGCCTCACCGGCGAGGATCTCCACCGCTTCCATAAAACCAACGTTTTCGGTTTCCTGCACAAACTTTAGCGCATCCCCTTTGGCCTGACAGCCAAAGCAATAGTAAAACCCTTTCTTGTCTTCGACATGGAAGGATGCCGTCTTTTCGTGGTGGAAGGGGCATGGTGCCCAAAAATCGCCCTTGCCCGGCTGGCTTTTGCGCTGATCCCACATGACCTTTCGACCCACGACATCCGACAGGCTGACGCGGTTACGAAGTTCATCAAGAAAACCCGGAGGCAAGGACATGGCGCGGACCTTTTGGTTGCCGATGTGAATTACTCGTCAGAAGACAAAGAGTGTTGCATCTCCTGGATCTGATCCCAATTGTCCAGACATTGCTGCTCCAGAACCGCGCCCAGGTCGACCTTGCGCAGGTCGCGGCGCTTCATGCCGTAGACATGGGCGGTCAGCGGGTCAATCGTATTGGCAAACTGGGGGGGCCAGTTGGGATTTGCCGACAAAATGGTTTCAGCCACTTTATCCTGCGCCACGCGGTCCATGCGGGCCTGCTGCACAGCTGCCATCACCTGGCCTTGAAATTTACAGCTGTCCTCCTTGCCGATTTCATCGGCCCAGAGGGGGGAGACAGCGGTGGCCGCCGCGAGGGACGCGGCGGCAAGTGTCATGCGAAGCATAAATCTCGTCCGGAATCAGTTGTTGATCCAGATGAGGTTACCCCCGTGCCGCGACAGCTTCCATCGCTGTTTTCAGATCATGCACCAAGGTGGCCGCCATAGAGCGAAAGACCATGATCTGGAACGCCTCGTCACTGGTTCGGGTGATGGAGGCCATCATGTGCTTCAGCTCGGTTCGGGCGGAGGTCCCGGTCGGAAAGTGCGACAGCCGGAAGTCCAACGGTGACAGGCGGGCCAGAACGTCGGCGACACCTTTGCCCTTCAGTTCAACAACAGACCAGCCATCGGTGAGTTCAGTCACCGCAGCGGTTGCGTCAAGCGAAGCATCTGCCTTGGGGCCAATGAGCAGGGATTGACCGCGCGCGAACCAGATCACACGGACCTCGCGATCGCCTTCGCTTCCGCCGATCGCAGGCAGCGCCACGCCATGCGCTGTTTTCAGCGCCTTGGAGCTCGCGTCCTCCTGGCCCTTGTAAGGTGCGATCAAGGTCATATGATCGGGCCAGAGCTCGGTCAGGTCAGCGCTGCCGGTGGAGAAGGGCAAGAGCCCTTCACAGGGGGATTTTGCAGTCAGCTCAGCCACGGAGTTTTCCTCCTTCGGGATCTAGGAATACAGGCGACACCACCTCGCAGAGCGTATCTATGCCGCGGGTGTGGTCCACGAGACGCACGGTTTCACCCATCCGCTCGGGGCCGTTTTTCAGAAGGCCAAGGCCGATCATGTGGCCCAGAGTGGGGGAATACCCAACAGACGCCACCCAGCCCTGATCGTTCACACGTTCAACCGTTTCGCCTTCATTAAAGAGATGCGCACCGGCGCTGATCTCTTCCCCTGCCTTTACCGGTTTCAAACCAACCAGACGCTCGCGGGACGGGTCGTTCAGGCCTTCGCGTTCCGAACAGGCCTTGCCCCAGCAGGTTTTTTTCTTCGACACAAGACCTTGCATGGTCAGGTCAAAGGCGGTGACCCGCCCGTCGATTTCCGCGTGGGTGATAAAGCCTTTCTCGATCCGCAGCACGTTCAGC
Organism: Paracoccaceae bacterium; assembly: GCA_004566265.1. Classification (GTDB taxonomy): domain Bacteria; phylum Pseudomonadota; class Alphaproteobacteria; order Rhodobacterales; family Rhodobacteraceae; genus Epibacterium. The sequence goes on from SPLB01000091.1 coordinate 5,731, forward strand.
GCCTCCAGACCATAGGCACCGCCGCCCAGAGCTTCGCAGCGCTTGACCAGTTCGCGGTAGAGCGCTTCGCCGTAGCGCGCGGGCACCGCAATTTCGTAGGCCTGTTCGCCCGAGAAAGAGATGCGGAACAGGCGACCGGCCTGCCCCAATACGGTGACCTCACCGCAGGCCATGAAGGGGAAGGTTTCGTTGGTGATTTCTTCCGACACCACCTGATTGATCAGCTCGCGTGATTTAGGCCCCGCCACAGAGAACTGCGCCCATTGTTCCGTGACCGAGGTCAGCTG
>SPLB01000092.1 GCA_004566265.1 Paracoccaceae bacterium
CTGTCTTACCTTCAATACTATGGCCATAAGCTCCACTCGCCCCTTAACTTCAGCTATCATGTGGGGTGCCGTCCCCAAAAATTACAACCGGCAGTATTTATTCCATAAAAGCAAAAAAACCAATCACAAACAAACAAAAAACCTTCAGTTAACTAAAATTAAGAATTCATTAACCGTAGGCCAAATACACCCCCGACGTTAACACATCGAAATCAAACAAACGACAAGCTACACTCAGGTTGCAGCTGACGGGACAAAATACATCCAAACACGCCAAAACAACCTTCACATTACATTTATACCAATTAAATACAACCCTAGAGTGCTAAATGCGCAGGACGCTGATCCTTTTCAAACATGACCGACTGCACAGGAACGCTCGGGACATTTATCTGCGCGCGCAATTCTCAAGGCGCAGTCTCAGGCACATCTGAGAGCACATCGAGAGACATGCGGGCAGCTCGGAATCTAAGTCTCTGGGGCTGCAGCAAGCCCTTGAAGAATCGGGCAATCCGGCCGGGTATCCCCAGCACAGGCTTGGACAAGCTCACCCAAGGTGGCACGCATGGCCTCCAAGGCTTTGATCTTGGCATCAATAGCCTGCAGGTGGTCCAGCGCCAATGCTTTGACATCAGAACTGGCGCGCGCATCGTCTTCATACAACCCAAGGAGCAGGCGGCAGTCTTCGATCGAAAACCCCAACTCCCGCGCCCGGGCAAGAAAGGTCAGCTTGTGCAGATCCGTTTCCTGAAAAAACCGATAGCCATTGGCGCTGCGTGCCGGGCAGATCAAACCAATTTCTTCGTAATAGCGAATGGTCTTGGACGGCAAGCCGGACCGCGCTGCGACGTCTCCGATGTTCATGGCTTGCCCTCCTCTCTTTACAGCGTGCTTCACTAAGTGGGGCCAAATCGAGTCAAACGCAAGGCGTTGGAGACCACGAACACACTGGAAAGCGCCATTGCCGCGCCGCCAAGAGTGGGCGACAGCAGCGGTCCACCAAAGGGAACCAGCGCCCCCGCCGCCACCGGCAGTAGCGCAACATTGTAGCTGAAGGCCCAAGCAAGATTCTGGCGAATATTGCGCATAGCCGCCCTGCTCATTCGCCACGCCACCGGCAGCGCTTTTAGCCCGCCGTGAGACAAGACCACATCCGCAGCCTCGATCGCAACATCCGTGCCTGCCCCGATCGAAATGCCCACGTCCGCAGCCGCCAGCGCCGGAGCATCATTGATCCCATCACCAATAAAGCCAACAGTCACACCATCGGCCTTCAACGCCTTGATCTTTGCATGTTTGTCTTCGGGTAGGCATTCGGCATGAACCTCATCAATTCCGAGATCGCGCGCCACGCTCTGCGCCGTGCTCTGGGCATCTCCGGTCAGCATCACAAGGCGCAGGCCTGCCTGCTGCAGTTGGGCCAGTGCCGCTTTTGCCTCAACCCGAATAGGATCCCGAACAGCAATCAAGGCCGCGAGCTTCCCGTCGCACGCGACATAGATGACCCCTGCCCCCTGAGCGGCCCAGTCCGCAGCCTGCGCTGCCACAGGCTGGCACCCAATGCCTGCGCTCTGCAACAATCGCGCAGAGCCCACATGTAGGTCTTGACCATCGACGCATCCGCGTAGTCCCTGCCCGGCGATGATCTTTATATTGTCCACCACCAAATCGCAGCGGATGGCATCAAAGGCATGTGCCAGCGGATGTTCAGAGCGCACCTCCAGACTGGCGACCTGCGCCAGAAGCCTGTCTGCGTCAAAGCCCGGGAGAACTGTGAACTCGCCCAAAAGGGGGCGCCCTTCGGTTAGGGTCCCGGTTTTGTCAAAAACCAAACAGTCGACCTCTCCCAGCCGCTGCAGGGCATCGCCGCGCCGAAACAACACGCCCAGCTGCGCCGCCCGGCCTAGCGCCACCATTACTGAGGTCGGCGTGGCCAAACCCATCGCGCAAGGGCAGGCAATGATGAGCACACAAACCGCCGCAACCAGCGCATGGGCCAGATCCGGACCAAAAGCCAGCCAAGCCAGCGCCGTGAATGCAGCCAGCCCCATGACCGCTGGCACGAACCACAGCGTCACCCGGTCCACCAAGGCTTGCACAGGCAGCTTCGCCCCCTGGGCGGCGCGCACCATGGAAATTATCTGTGCCAACCGGGTTTCTGAACCCACAGCTTCGGCGCGCATGTCCAACACCCCTGCCCCATTGACACAGCCAGCCGTTAGCGGCGCGCCAAAGGCTTTGGCCACCGGAAGCGGTTCTCCGGTCATCATGCTTTCGTCAACATGGCTTTCGCCCTGAACCACCACGCCATCCACTGGCACCTTTGCACCGGGGCGCAGGCGCAGCGCCATGCCGGATTTGACCTCGCCCAGGGGCACAAAAGACGTTGATCCATCAGCCGCAATAACCTCGGCTTCGGGCGGCTGCAGGTCCAACAGCGCGCGAATAGCGGCACCCGTGCGCCCTTTGGCGCGGGCTTCAAGCCATCGGCCTAGCAGCACCAGCGCGGTCACGACGCCCGCAGCCTCGAAATAAACCTGCGCACTGCCTGCCGGAAACAGCCCCGGAAAAAAAACTGCCAGCGTGGAATACGCCCAAGCAGCACCTGTACCGGTGGCCACCAATGAATTCATATCCGGCGCGCCGCGCAACAGGGCTGGCACCCCACGGGAAAAGAACTGCCGCCCCGGCCCGATCAGCAACACGGAGCAAAGGATGAATTGCAACAACAGCAGCTCTTGCTGGCCCAACAGGTGCAGCAGCCTGTGATGAAGAGGCGGATACATGTGACCGCCCATCTCCGTCAGGAACAATGGCAGGGCAAGGATCAGTGCCAGCAAGAGCGTGCGGCGTTCGCGCAGGTCTTCGACGGCATGGGACTGCGCTGAAACGGCTGCGGGATCCGTCAGCACCTGCGCCGGATATCCGAGCCTTGCTGCCGCCTTCACCAGATCCGCCGGAGCCACAGGGCCAACCAGATGACGGACGCGCGCCATGTTTTCAGCCAAATTCACATGTGCTTCAATCACGCCAGGCTGGGACCGAAACCCGTCCTCCAACTGCCGCACGCAGGACGGGCAACTGATCCCGCCAAGCTTTAGTTCGCTGACGCCCTCCACGGCAGGATAACCCGCCTGTGTCAGCGCGGCCGTCAGATCCGACAGTGAAGCCGCGCCCTGATCCACCACCGCCTGTTTTGAAGCGAAATTTACGGAAAC
>SPLB01000093.1 GCA_004566265.1 Paracoccaceae bacterium
CCGCTTTCAACACTATCCGAGCCTTGAGCAACCGGTACGCGGCAGCGCGGCCAGTTCGGATCATACACGCCAAATCAGCACGCTCTGCGCCTGACTGTTGATTGTCACTGACAACCGACCCACAAACTTTGCACCACGACCACGCTTGCCCATGACAAATCCTCCCTGATTTGCCGAAGAGTGATCCGGAGAAAATACAAACTGTCAAATCAGGTGACGCGAGGGACTAGTGTATGGGTTGATTTTCTGACCCGGTTTTCTTTTCTCTATCCCTGTGTCATGTCTCAGCATGAATTAGGGCAGCTGACGCCTCCGCTATTTGGGGGTGACTGCGCAAAACACAGGAGAAAACCCTCATGACAACCGAAACTCAGACCATCACCATTGACGGCGTGCCCTATGATCTGGCGGCGCTCAGCGATGGGGCGCGGGCTCAGCTGACCAGCTTGCAGTTCACCGATCAGGAAATTGCCCGTGTGCAGCAGACACTTGCCGTGCTGCAGACCGCACGCAACGCCTATGCCCAGGCGCTGCAGGCAGAGTTGCCCTCGCTGGAAGATCAGGCCTTTGGCACGCTGACCAACTGATCCTGATACCGCGATTGATACGCGCCCCTGCCCGGCGGTATTTGGGGCAGGGCGCCATCTTTTTTTAAAGTCACTTTGGAATCTGACCTGTCGCACGTAGCCTTGCGCTAAACACGAGACAGCTACGGGTGTGGGATGTGCCAGACAGGGGTAAACACCTACCTCTAGGGCAGTGGCGTAGCCGACGCTTAGCGGCGGGACAGTCCAAACGCAATCTGACCCCCGCTCTGCTGGGGCACGGCCACGCGGTACCTGCCAACCCGCCCCGAAGTCGTGGCAGCCGTTCGAAGCCATTTTGAGGCTCCCACGGAGCTGTAGCCCGCATTCTGACAGGCCCCACCAGAGCTATAATATATCTGATCAAGAAAGAGCGTTCCATGTGCCAACTTTGCAATTTGACCCAAAACTTTGATCCCTCCCGTCACAGTAATGCAGACGGGACCACCAATCTGTCGGTGCTGAATTCGACCAAGCCCACAGCGACGCTGGATGAACTGGCGACATTTCTTTATCAGGGCGCCTGGGAAGTAGATGGCGGTACGCAGCGCAGCTGGAATATCTCTTCCAGTAACGAAATTCAGGTCAATATTGCGTCGCTGACTGCTGAAGGTCAGCAGCTGGCCCGCTGGGCTTTTGAAGCCTGGGAGCTGGTCATCAACCTAAAATTCGTTGTTAACAACACCGATGATGCGGTGATGTATTTCGACGATGAGGAAAGTGGCGCCCATGCCCAGATCCAGTTCCAGGGGCAGACCATCACGGGTGCTTTCGTCAATGTCGACAAGGGCTGGATCGACCAATATGGCAGCACCATTTCCAGTTACGCGTTTTCAACCTATGTGCATGAGATAGGCCATGCCATCGGCCTGGGGCACCAGGGGGCCTATGATGGCAATGCCGTCTTTGGCACCGACGAGACCTATGCCAATGACAGCTATCAGGTCTCGGTCATGTCCTATTTCAGCCAGCCCGACAACACCACGATCAACGCCAGCTATAGTGAGCCGATCACTGCGCAGATGGCGGATATCATCGCCACTCAGGCCCTCTATGGCACGCCTAGGGCCAGCAGTCAGACTTCTGGCAATACCATATGGGGCACCGGCACCAATCTGACCGGATATCTGACCGAGATGTTCAACCAGACCAGCAATCTGGGCACGGGACCCGTGACCTATACCATCTATGATCTCAACGGGCGTGATCTGGTGAATTTCTCTAACAATACCACAGACGACCGGCTGGACATGCGCGGGGAAAGCTACTCTGACATCGGCGGGCTGGTCGGCAATGTCGCCATTGCCCGCGGCACGGTGATCGAAGAGGCCAATATGGGCTCGGGCAATGACACAGTGACCGGCAATAGCGAAAATAACTCCATTCGCAGCGGCGCCGGCAATGATGTGGTCAACGCAGGCTATGGCAATGATGTGATCTTTGCCAAGGATGGCGATGACTCGCTTTATGGCGAGAACGGCAATGACGTGATCTATGCCGGCAGCGGCAACGATCTAAATTCCGGTGGGGTTGGCAACGATACCCTGGGCGGTGGGGCTGGAAATGACACGCTTTCCGGCGGCGAGGGCAGTGATGTGATGTTCGCCGGTCTTGGCGATGACAGCCTGGATGGCGGCAGCGGCAATGAAACCGGCTATGGTGGCGATGGATTCGACGCGCTGATAGGTGGGATCGGCAATGACACCATGGGCGGTGGGGCCGACAATGATACGCTCAGTGCCGGTGAGGGAGACGATGTATTCTTTGGCGGCGGTAGCAATGATACCATCGACGGGGAGGCTGGTAATGATACGCTCTATGGCGGTAGCGGCGATGACACGCTGAACGGTGGGGCTGGCAGCGATACGCTCTATGGCGGTGGTGGCAATGACCTGTTGAGCGGCTGCGCCGATGCGGATGGTTTTGCCTTTGTCGAGGGCAGTGGCATTGACACGATCAGCGATTTCATGCTGGGCACCGATAAGATCGTGTTGGACAGCGCCCTGGCAGGCGGGCTGTCTACCGGCAGTGCGGTTGTGTCCAGTTTTGGCAGCCTGTCAGACGGGAATGCGGTGCTGAGCTTCTCCGGAGGGGAAGTGATTACCCTGATAGGGGTCACCGACCTCACGGCCTTGGCGGATGATATCGCTTTCTTGTAAAGCGCGTTCCGGCAGAGCGTAACTGGACAGACCGTAACTGTCTTTTTGGCCCCCAGGGGGCCAAAAAGACACATAGCAGTAAAAGACATCCCCGCCGGGTTAGGCCTGACAGCAGGTTTTTTGTTTCAAGCTGACGTTCCTGCTTGAAACAGGTTTATTAATGAGGTCCTAGCCCTTGGCACCTTGGCCGCGGGCGTAGACGTCCTCATAGCGGATGATGTCATCCTCGCCTAGATAGCTGCCGGTCTGCACTTCGATCAGCACCATCGGTACTTTGCCGGGGTTTTCCATCCGATGCACGGCGCCCAGCGGGATATAGATCGACTGGTTTTCGCTCACCAATTTGACCTCCTCATCCACCGTCACCCGGGCGGTACCTTCCACCACTATCCAGTGTTCGGACCGGTGGTAATGGCTTTGCAGGGACAGCGCCGCGCCGGGATGCACATAGATGCGTTTGACCTGAAATCGCTCGCCGATGGCCAGGCTTTCAAACCAGCCCCAAGGGCGGTGGTCCTTGGGAAACTCGGTGGCCTGTTTGGCCTGTTTGGCTTTCAGCGCCGCCACCGCCTGTTTCACATCCTGCGCCCGGTCGGCCGCCGCCACCAGAACCGCATCGGGCATCGCCACGGTGATCACATCCTTCAGGCCTATGCCCACCACTTCCAGCCCCTCGCCCTCAGACCGCAGCAGGCTGTTTTCGCAGTCAATTGCGGTGGCATGGCCACTGGTGACAACGTCGTTGGCATCAGCCGCGCTTTCACGCCAGACCGCGTCCCAGCCGCCCAAGTCAGACCAGCCGTCGGCATAGGGCACAACGCTGAGGTTCTGGGCCCGCTCCATTACCGCATAGTCGATGGAAATATCTTGCGCCCCGGCCCAGGCTTCCGGGTTCAGCCGGAAAAACCCCAGATCCGGCTGGCCCTGCTCCACCGCCTGCTGTACCGGCGCCAACAGATCCGGCGCATGGGCGCGGAAGGCGGTCAAAATGGCCCGCACCGAGAACAGGAAAATCCCGGCGTTCCACAGATACTGCCCTGAGGCCAGCATCTGGGCCGCTTTTTTGGCATCGGGTTTTTCCACAAACCGCTTCAGCCCCAAGGGGCGCGGCGCAAAATCACCGGGACCTTCAGCCAGCTCCAGATAACCATAGCCGGTTTCGACCCGGTCCGGCTTGATACCAAAAGTCATCAACTGCCCGGCCTGAGCCGCTACTGTACCCGCCGCCACTGCGGCGCGAAACGCCGCGGCATCGGGTACCACATGATCCGAAGGTGCCACCAGCATCAGCCCTTCGGGATCGGTCTTTTCCAACCATAGTGCTGCTGCCAGCACCGCGGGCGCAGTATTACGACCCTCGGGTTCGATCAGAATGGCGCCGGAATCAATGCCCGCGCCCGCCAGCTGTTCGGTGACGATAAAGCGGAAATCGGAATTAGTCAGCACCAGCGGCGCAGCAAAGCCTTCCCCGGACAGCCGCCGGGCCGAGGCCTGAAACAGGGTTTCCTCGCCGGTCAGCGGTACAAATTGCTTGGGGTAGCTTTTGCGCGACAAAGGCCACAGCCGGGTGCCCGAGCCACCACATAAAAGAATTGGATGTATCACCTGACCAACTACCCTTTCTGAAGATCTTGCATGAAAAATACGCCTGCGCCGCGCAGAGCCCCCCGGCAAAGCACTTCGGGGGTGTTTCCGTTATGTGTTGGCATTTGATGAACGCCACTGCTCTACTCTCAAATAAAGCCAGTTGTCGACCATTTGGCCTCTTCACACATCCCGTGTTCTTCAAATCCATTTCCCCTTCCGATCTGTGCCGTAGCAACGCACACGACACAAAGGGATTTTGTGGAGTATCATATAGGCATGTGCGCTAAGTATCTAGCAACTGTATTCTCCACCGCCGTCGAACAC
>SPLB01000094.1 GCA_004566265.1 Paracoccaceae bacterium
ACGTTTTTTGCCCAGCCTACACAGTGGGTAAAGATAATATCCGCAACCGAGAACGAGTCACCCACCAGGAAAGATGTCTGAACCTGTGAGAACAATCGGTCGATATTCCGGTTCAGCTCCCATGCGATTGAAGGAAGGACTTCAGGGACACGCTGTGCCTCGGGGAGGATGAATTTATGGCGTGATGTGGTCCACAACAGGGCGTCCAGCTCGTCCAGCAATCGCATACACATGGCGTTTTGCAGCGCGCGTTCCGCTGAGCCCGGCGGGGCGAGGATTCCACCATGCCTGTCACCTAAATGAGACAGGATGGCCATGGAGTCCGGAAGCACCAGATCGCCGTCCACTAACACCGGCACTTTGCCCAAGGGGCTGATGTCACGGACCTCCTTACTGGCAGGGAGGTAGGGTTTCACCTCGAACAGTTGTCCCATCTCCTCGAGCGCCCAGAGAACGCGCAAGGTTCGGGTCATCGGCAATCCGATTACGGTGTACATGGTTGGAAACTCCCTCTCATCTTTGCCAAGATGGGCAACAGATGTATGGGGATCAAGCATCTATCGCGCGCGTGCCAGCATCGCGAGGCGGATAAGCGCCCGTTCCGTCAAGGCTAGGGCAGGGGCGCTTTGACCTGCAGATCGCAATTGCAAGTCTGTGTCGGTCAGCAAGGTCAAGGCAGATTGCAGCTTTTGCGCCCCCCAGTTCTGCGCCTGACGCAGCACGCGGTCACGCCGTTTGCCATAAAGTGGTGGCCGCAGCGCACCAATCCCCTGGGCAGCCCCACCGGGCGCCGCCGCGACAGTATAAAGCTGCCTGAAATGACGCGTTGCGGCAATGCAAAGGGTCACGGCCTGTGTTCCTTGGCTTTGAAGGCGCCGCAGCAGCGGGCCGATTTCTTGCGTGCGCCCTTCGGCGACAACATTCAGAAGGTCATCCAGCGCAGCCTCCGTCGATTGAGGCGCCACTGCGTCAATATCATCAAGGCTCAGCGGGGACGCATCGCCATATTTGAACAGCGCCAATTTTTCGACCATGCGGGAAAAGTCGCCCGGGCCAATATCATTGGCGATATCGACCAAGGAAGACATGCTGTCGCCGGGGACGTTTCGCATAGCGTTCTCGCCCAGGATACGCTCAATCTCCTGCCGGGACGGCGGATCATCATAGATCCCGACCGCATAGGCATTATTATGCGCTTCAAACGCCTTGCGCAGTTTGGAGCTGGCCTTGAGCTGCCCCGCAGTGACGATGATCTGGGCATCTCCCGGCTTCCAGTCTTGAAGGGCACTAAGGATCGCTGGCGTGGCGGCGTCAGTCGCGTCTTCCAAAAAGACAGCGCGCGCGCCGGGAAAGAACCCCACCGCTTTCACCGCGTCCAAAAGCTGCGCCGGATCCTTGCGCAGGTCGGATCCCGGCATGCGGGCCAGGCGCATTTCTTCTTCGGCACCGGGGCCAAGGAGGGCTGCCAATAACTGCTGGCGCTTCAGCGCGACCCGCATTGCATCACCGCCATAGATCAACACCCCGGTCTTTCCGGAGTCTGGTTTGGCGAAATAGCCGTCAGCGTCGCGGGGGCTCAGCTTCATACGGTGTCGGGGTCAGCTGCAAGCAGTTTGGCAACGATCTGATCCGCAAGAATCTGCATCAACCTTTCATGGGCGTCGTTTTCACTCGACAGTGTTTGAATGGTGGAACCCGACGCCGAATATCCCGAGAAGCTTTCCACCCGACCGCTGGTCACCACCAGACCGTCAGAGCGCCGCAATAGCGCGTACCGCGCCTGCCCAATCAGGGAATAGCGCGTGATTTGTCGGTCTGCAGTAAGCGCTTGGCCTTCTTCGCGAGTGGTCAGCGACACCGTCAGATCATAGTCGGCTTCTGTGCTGCGCCCGAGACGAGTTTCGAGGTTGCGAACCAGATAATAGGCATCCTCATCACGCGGTGCATTGAGGGTTTCCGGGGCCTGCACTGCAATGCGCCCATTCAGTCGATCGCCTGTGCCACCAGGGGCATAGACGGGCGAAAACCCGCATGCACACAGAGTGGCGCTGGTCATCAGCGCCCCTCCAAATGTCAGAATATTGCGGCGGTTAAGCAACGACATTGACGATACGACCCGGCACCACGATCACTTTCTTCGGTTGCGCCCCATCAAGGGCTTTCACGACAGCTTCGTGCGCCAGAGCGCGTTTTTCAACCTCTGACTTGTCCAGATCCTTGGCGACGGTGATTTCACCGCGACGTTTGCCGTTGATCTGGATCGGCAGGGTGACAGAGGCCTCGACCAGAAGCGATTCGTCTGCAACCGGCCAGGGCGCCGTGGCCACAAGGCCCTCGCCGCCCTGATGGGCCCAGATGTCCTCGGCCAAATGCGGAGTCATGGGCGACATCAGTTGCGCCAGCGTCATAATCGCCTGTTTCTTGGCCGCAGCACCCGCTTTGGATTTCGCCAGCGTATTGGTAAAGCCATAGAGCTTCGCAATCGCCGCGTTAAAGCCGAAGGCTTCAACACCAAGGCTCACGTCACGGATCGCCTTGTGGGTTTCGCGCAGCAGCTCTTCGTCGCCCTGACCTTTTTCATTCGGGTCCATCGCCGCGATCTTGTCGCAGAGGTTCCACACACGGGTCAGGTGCTTGTGCGCCGCTTCCGCGCCCGATGCGGTCCATTCCACGTCTCGTTCGGGCGGGCTGTCAGACAAAACAAACCAACGGGCAGTATCTGCGCCAAAGGCGTCGATAATCGCCAGCGGATCCACGACGTTGTTCTTCGATTTGGACATTTTGGCTGAAGGAATCACTTTTACCTTCTCACCGGTGTTCTTGACGAACACGCCACCATCACGTTCCTCGACCTCGGCCGGGTAGTGATAGAGCGTGCGCCCGCTTGCATCTTTGCGTTCTGCGTTCTCATAGATCGCGTGGGTCACCATGCCTTGGGTAAAGAGCGCGTCAAACGGTTCTTTGGATTTCTCTGGCAGGTGGCCGGTGATCTCCATCGCGCGGGCAAAGAAGCGCGAATACAGCAGGTGCAGAATCGCGTGTTCGATTCCGCCGATGTATTGGTCGACGTTCATCCAGTATTTGGCGGCGTCCAGATCGGTTGGGGTGTCGGCCTTCGGCGCAGTGAAGCGGGCAAAGTACCAACTCGAGTCGACAAAGGTGTCCATCGTATCGGTTTCACGTTTCGCCGGTTTTCCACAGTTTGGGCATGTGCAATCGCGCCATGACGGGTGACGGTCCAGCGGATTGCCGGGCACAGAAAAATCAATCGGCTTGCCATCTTCATCATAGGGCAGCGCGATGGGCAGGTTTTCTTTCTTCTCGGGAACGACACCACAGTCGTCGCAGTGGACCACGGGAATCGGGCACCCCCAGTAGCGCTGGCGGGACAGACCCCAGTCCCGCAGACGGAATTTGGTGACGCCCTCGCCCCAGCCTTCGGCTTCGGCTTTATCAACGGCGGTGTTGACGCCTTCTTCGCCGGTCTGCTCTTCGGCCCCTGCGAATCCCTTGACGTAGCGCACCTTCTCCGCCTTCGTTGGCACGTAAGCTTGGGTCAGTGCAGCGTCGGAATTCGGGTCTTCGAACACAGGAATGATCGGTAGGTCATATTTTGTCGCGAACTCAAAGTCGCGCTGGTCATGTGCCGGGCAGGCAAAAATCGCGCCCGTGCCATAATCCATGAGGATAAAGTTCGCGATCCAGACCGGCAGCTCCCAGTTCGGGTCGAGCGGGTGGGTCACGCGAATGCCCGTGTCCAGGCCGAGCTTTTCGCCGGTCTCAATGGCTTCTTCTGTGGTGCCACCTTTGCGACAGTCCGCAACAAACTCTGCCACCTCAGCCGATTCGGCCTCGAGCTGCTTTGCAATCGGGTGGTCAGGAGAAATACCCACAAAGGATGCGCCCATCAGCGTATCGGGGCGGGTGGTATAAACGGTGATGTCCGCGCCGCCGTCGGTGCGTTTAAAGCCAAATTGCAGACCGCGGGATTTGCCGATCCAGTTTTCCTGCATCAGGCGGACTTTGGCAGGCCAGTTCTCCAGACCGTCCAGCGCGCTCAGCAGCTCTTCAGAGTAATCAGAAATTTTAAAGAACCATTGGGTCAACTCGCGACGTTCAACCAGTGCGCCAGAGCGCCAGCCGCGACCGTTTTCCACCTGTTCATTGGCCAGAACAGTCATGTCGACCGGGTCCCAGTTCACCACCGCGTTCTTGCGGTAGACCAGACCTTTTTCCAGGAAATCAAGGAACAGCGCTTGCTGCTGGCCATAGTAATCTTCGTCGCAGGTCGCGAACATACGACCCCAGTCGAGCGACAGCCCCAGCGGCTTCATCTGCTCGACCATCGTGTCGATATTGCCGTAGGTCCAATCTTTGGGGTGACCGCCGGACGCCATTGCGGCGTTTTCAGCCGGCATACCAAAGGCGTCAAAGCCCATCGGATGCAGCACATTGTGGCCGGTGGCCAGCTTGTGACGGGCGATCACGTCCCCCATGGTGTAGTTGCGCACATGGCCCATGTGCAGCTTGCCAGAAGGATAAGGGAACATCTCAAGCACATAGTACTTAGGTTTGTCCTGATCGGGTTTGGCTTCGAAGATTGCGGCCTCTTCCCAGGCCTTTTGCCATTTGGATTCGATTTCCGAGGCGGTGTAACGCGACATCGATTGCGGTCCTTTGCATGAAAACGCCGGGCGATTACCCGGCGTCTTACGTCTAAATTCGTTATTTATCCAGAGCGGCGCGCGGATCAGAGCTTTCCGTCAGCAATCCGCATCTGACGGGCACGCGAGAGAATCGCATCTTCGACCGCGCGCAGGGTTTCAGGGCTGACGGGGCGACCGTTCCGGGTTTGCAGCGCCAGGCTCAGCGAGCGCGCCTCAAGCGCAGGGTCTCTGACATGCACTGTTGCCCGGTAAGCCTGCCTGCCACCCGGAGGGGTGCCATATCCGGTCAGAATAACCCCGGTGAACGGATCCACAGACTGAACAGGCAAAAAATCCAATACATCAAGGCTCGCCGCCCAGATGTAGCGGTTCACCTGAACTTTCTGTTCGTTGTACTGAGGGCCGAACGCATCCCAGATTGTTGTTCCATCTGAGACGTTAGCATCTCTCGCCTCTCCGGGCAGAACAATGGTGTTGCCCTCGTCGACTGGAGTTTTTGTGTTCAAAGAGCGGAGCGACCCGCATGCGGAAAGCAGCGACACCGCTGCAATGAGAACAAAAGTCGTAAACCTGCGCATTTCTAGGACGGATCCGTTCATGTTTGCCGTTTGCATTACACCTAGACAAGCCAAAGCGCTGCAACAAGTCTATTCTTCAAAAGGCTGAGCGCCGCCGGCAGGGGCGTTCCGTTATGAAACTCGCGGCACAGCGCCGCCGATGGAACTGTGGCAAGCTTGCATCAATTTATCAGCGAGTGTTTTCTGCCGTCAGCCCAAGCTTGCGAGTCGACCCCAAAACGGGCGACACGATGGGCGTACTCGAGGATGTGCTGGGATTTATCCGGGCCGCCTTGGCAAAATTCAAAACCCGAGGGAAAACCATGAAAAAGATTCTTCTCGCTTCTTCCGCGCTGATCGCCACCGCAGGTGTTGCAGCTGCAGAACTGAGCATCAAAGGCTCTGCACGCCTTGGTCTGGCGTACAATGAAGCCGCAACCGAAGAACTGCGCATCGAACAGCGTATGCGCGTCAACTTCACAGGCATCGCGGAAACCGACTCTGGCGTGAAGTTCGAAGCCCGCATCCGTCTTGAAGCAAATGAAGACGCAAACTCCGCAATTTCCGGCAAAGGCCCGGGCGCCGCTGGCTTTGCTGTTTCCACCGGCGGCTTCCGTCTGGACGTTGGTAACGTTTCCGATGTTATCGACTCTGGCGACGCAGTGAACTACTATGGCTACGGCGTTGGCTTCACTGGCGGCATCGAATATGCTGCACCTTTCTATTCCACTGATATCAACGTTGGCGGTTTCGGTGCTGGCGGCGCAGATGCGACCACCATCAAAGCGAAGTACTCCGCTGGTGATTTCACCATCGCAGCGTCCTACACTGACGACAAAGTTGCAGATACCGCAGAAGTGATGGTTGGCGTCGGTTACTCCTTCGGCGATTACACCGTTGGCCTCGCATATGCCGACGATGAAGCTCTGGAAACCGGAACAGTCGATGGTGACTACGTGATTGCCACCCTTGGCGGTACCGTTGGTGATTTCGGCTTCTCTGTAATCGTAGGCGACGGCGATAGCTTCACCGACACTGCATACGGTGTTAGCGCGAAATACAATATCTCTTCCGCAACCAACCTGACCTTTGTTGCTGCAGACGGCGGCAATGCAGATGACGCAACTTACGGTATTGGTTTCAGCCACTCCCTCGGTGGTGGTGTAACTCTGGCCGGTGGTGTAGGTTCCGACCGCGGCAACACCGAAGCTGACCTCGGTGTGAAGTTCAGCTTCTAATTTGAGCTGAACCAAACGGTTCTTGGGCGGGTTCCTTCGGGATCTCGCCCTTTTCTTTTTGCAGCAATCGGTGTTTTGTGGCGTCAAACAGACCACGAGGCAAAAAATGTCGCTTGCAGAGATCAAATCCCGAATTTCAAATGCAGAAACAAAAGCCGGGCGGGCCCTCGGCTCTGTGGACCTGATTGCCGTGTCCAAAGTTCAGCCGAATGAGCGGGTCGAAGCCGTTCTGAGCGAAGGACAGCGCATCTTTGGTGAAAACCGCGTGCAAGAGGCGGCTGGCAAATGGCCCGACTTCCGCACGCAGTTCGACGGCATCCAGCTGCACATCATTGGCCCTTTGCAAACCAACAAAGCCCGCCAAGCGATGGAACTGGCGGAGTGCATCCATTCTGTTGACCGGCCAAAATTGGCAACAACGCTTGCACGTCTGGCGCAAGAAATTGGCCAGTGCCCGGATCTTTTCATTCAGGTCAACACCGGAGCAGAAGCGCAAAAAGCCGGAATTCTGCCACAAGATGCTGACAGCTTTGTCGCCGAATGCCGCAGTCTGGACCTGCCGGTTAAAGGTTTGATGTGCATTCCCCCCGTTGAAGAGGAAGCCGCGCTGCATTTTGCTTTGCTCGCTAAAATTGCCAAGCGGAATGATCTCAGCGGGCTTTCCATGGGCATGAGCGGCGATTTTGAAAAGGCGATTGCTTTTGGCGCGACCCACGTGCGGGTGGGCTCTGCGATCTTTGGCGCGCGCGATTACAGCTGAGGCACAATCACCCGCGTTCCGGGCTCAATGCGCTCGGCTATCCAGCGTAGGTTTTGTCGCGAAAAGGCGATGCAGCCTTCGGTCGGATAGCCCGGACGCCGCCATTGGTGCAGAAAGATCGCCGATCCTCGGTCGGTGATCGCATCCGGCCAATTCCAATCGGTCACAAGTATCAGATCATAAAGCGGATCCGCGCGGCGCAGGCGTTCGTGGCTAAAGCGATATGGCGCGCGCACCATGTGATTGTAGTGATCATCGGATGCGTCATCGGACCAAAGATCCTGTGGTCCGATCGGCAGCGCCCAACCATTTGGCGCCGTGATCCGATCCGGGCGATAGAGCATGCCAACAATGTGATGCGCCCCGGCTGGTGTTGCCCCGTCGCCTTCCTGTTTCTCGCGAGAGACACCAGCTTTTCCGATCGCACAGGGGAGCAATCGCCCTTGGAACCGAACGCCTTGTGGGGTCAGGACAAGGTCGTTCAGTCTCACAACATGTGCCCGGATTTTGCAGCCTTTGTCGCGAGGTAGCGTGTGTTATAGGCGTTCTCACCCACTTTCAGCGAGACACGCTCGGCGACTTTGATGCCGGTTTTTTCCATCATTGCGATCTTGCCGGGGTTATTGGTCATCAAGCGCACAGAGCTAAAGCCCAATTCCTGCAACAACTGAGCGCCAATGCGGAAGTCACGCTCGTCGTCTTCGAACCCAAGGCGATGGTTGGCCTCGACAGTGTCGAACCCCTGATCCTGGAGCGAGTAGGCGCGCATCTTGTTGGCCAGACCAATCCCGCGCCCTTCCTGGTTTAGGTAAAGCAGAACACCAGCGCCTTCTTCACCCATCTGGTCAAGCGCGCCATTCAACTGCGGCCCGCAATCGCATTTGAGCGAGCCCAGCACATCGCCGGTAAAACAGGCCGAGTGCAAACGAGTCAGCACGGGCTTGCTGCGGTCGGGTTGGCCGATCTCGATTGCATAGTGTTCTTCGGCGCCGTCTTCGGGGCGAAAGATGTGCAAACGTCCCCGCTCGGACGCCACAATCGGCAGGCGCGCGGCGGCAATCGGGTGCTGGGGCGAGCTTTCGTTCATCAACGGCTCTGCCGCATCCAAGGACAGCAGCGTCAGGTTGTAGTTGGTAGCGACAGCCTCTGCATCTGGTAGAGCAATCGACACCGAAGCCGGCAGCAGACGCGCGGATTTGACAAGCGCAATCGACAGGCGTTGCAACTTGGGGCAGCCGCCGCGGAGGCTCATCAACGGGCCTTTCATGGGGTTGTTCAGGTCATCCGCTGGGTCGGCCAGCGCGCGGATCCACCGCAGATCGACATCGGTCGGCACAGATATTCGCGCGACGTCATCATCATAAACGCGCGCTTTCAACGTTTCAGCGCGGCGCGCAGTCAGTGTCAGCTGCACGTCTCCCAGATCTCGAAGGTCGACAAGCCGGTCTTGGCGCAGGGTTTCCACCGCCATTGTCAGGACCGCTTGATCCTCGGTGGTCAAAATCACCGGCAGCCCCATGCGCAGGTCA
>SPLB01000095.1 GCA_004566265.1 Paracoccaceae bacterium
CCAGGCCCTCAAACAGGCATCAAGAGAGCCGCGCCAGCCACGCTTTGAATGCAACCCCTCCTGAAACGGCACTCAAAAATGCCACTTCGCACACTGCGCTGGGAATACCCCATACCCGCGCCCTCCAATTGCCCCCCTTTGAACACACACCGAACCCTGTTAGCCTCTGGCTATCGCCACATGCACAAGCACATGCCCCGCAGCGCAACTGCCGTCACCGATCAGAAAAGACCTATCCTCATGACCACCAGCCTGCCAGACTACTACTTCCGCATCCGTGAAAACGGTGCGCTGGTCTTTCGTCTGGATCATGAAAATCGCATGCGGAGGCTGGAAATGGACCCGATTGCCGTCGTGAACCTGAAGCGCGGCGACATCAAACCCCAAGGCGGCCGCACGCTTTCAACGAGCGACCTCGCCGCAATTCGCACCTGGATGGAGGAGCGCAGCGCCCTTTTGGCCGCCCGCGACCTCGACGACATCCTGCGCACCGTGGATCACCTGAACCTCACCGCACAATGGGTTCAGAGCCGTGCCACCGACGCGCAGTTGGATGCGGTTTCGGACGCACTTTTTCTTGCGATGCATGACCTCCGCAATGTTCTGGTGCGCAAGAAGGCCGAGCGGCTCGACACATCATCCGAGCGGCCTAACCAAAAATAGCCAGACAACCACGACAAGACGGGCCTCTTTAAACAGACACGCTTAAACCGCCTGCGCCGCCTTTGCTGATTCGCGCGGCAGCACCAGTTTCCAGAAGCGCCACATCAACAGTACGCCCGCTGTGGACAGCCCGAAGACCAGCCCCATCCAGATCCCCTGTCCCCCATAATCGGCCCAGATGCCCAGAACATAAGCGACCGGAATGCCCACAACCCAATAGCCAAATCCGGCCATCACCATCGGGATGCCTGTGTCTAGAAGACCGCGCAGCAGACCCATCGCAACAACCTGCATGCCGTCGGCCAGCTGGAACAACGCCGCAATCGCAAGCAACTGCACACCCATTGCTAGGATCACATCGCGCTGCGGCTGATCTTCCGACAGATACAGTCCGATCAGGGTCTCTGGGATCAGGACAAATAATGACGCGGTGGCAATGGCCATCACCAGAGACACCCAGGTCGCGACCACCCCGCCACGCCGCAGGTGGCCTATATCCTTGCGCCCCACAGCTTTGCCGACCCGAATGGTTGCCGCATTCGAGAGCCCCAGATGTAGCATGAACCACAGTCCCGAAAGCGACACCGCAATACCGTGCGCTGCCAGCGCTTCGGTCCCCAGCCAGCCCATCATTATCGCCGACGCCGTGAACATCGACACCTCGGTCAGCGTCGTGAACCCAATCGGCACGCCAAGACGGAACACCTCGCCCATCATCTCCCAGTCCGGATGATGCAGGTTCTGCATTAACGCATGTTCCGGCAGGCGCCGCAGGCAGACCGCCAGCGCCGCAACCGCCGAAACCACATGTGTCAAAAGCGACGCAATCGCCGCCCCCATCAAGCCCATCTCAGGAAAGCCAAGTTTACCGAAGATAAGCAGATAGTTGACGCCCGCGTTCGCCACCGCAGCAAACACTGTAATCCACAGCACCGCCTGCGCACGCTCAAGCCCGCCAAGATAGCTTTTCAGTACCATCACAAGCAGCGCGGGGAAGATTCCCCAGCCTGCCACTTGTAGATAAATGCCCGAATCTGCTGCCACCTCCGGCGATTGGCCCAAAGCCAGCATTATGGGTTCAGAGAACCAAAACAGCGGCATAACCACCGCCCCATACAGGATCGACAGCCACAGGCCCATCCGGGTGGCGCGCCGAATGCGACGGTTGTCTTCGCGGGCAAACGCCTCGGCAACCATCGGCATGACAGCAAAGGCAAACCCCGATCCAAACAGCAGAACAATAAAGAAATATGTGCCCGCCAATGTGACCGCCGCGAGTGCTTCGACGCTATACCAGCCTAGCATGGCCGTATCGGTCAGACCGATGGCATATTGTGCCAAATGGCCGCCGATCAGTGGCCCCCCGAGGAAGGCCAAATCGCGCAGATGGCTCCTCACCCCCACGGTGTTTGATGGCGGTGAATTGGGTGCTGAAACGTCGGACATTTTTGGGCCTCCCTACGCCAGCCTTATGCCTATGTGCAGGGCGCGGCAAGCCTCAAAACTGTAAGCAGTCCGAATGACGAGAGTGGACGCCTCAGATCAAAACCAAAAGCTGTGGTGCCAAAAGACCTAAGCAAATAATTGTAACCAGCAGGCCGGCAAACAGCTCCAGCGCGGCAGCGATCCAGCGCCCCCGCTGCAACGCACCCGACAGGGCTGTCACACCCCGCTGCACACCCGCTGCGCTCATGGCCACGGCCATGGTCACCAGCGCCGTGCCCAACCCCATGGAAAACGCACCCAACACCCCCGCATAAAGCACGCCCATGCGCCACGTCAGCAGCAGCACAAAAACCGCGCCGGTACAGGGGCGTACGGCAATGGCCGCAATCAGGATCAAAGCCTCGCGCAGCGACGTCAGCCGCGCGGCCTCCTCAAGGCTTGGACCATGGCGCTGACCGCAGTCGGGGCAAATGTCACTTCGATGTCCCCCTGCAGCAGGTGACACACCAACGGCAAAAAACCTGCGACGCGGCGCAGGATCACAGCCTACGGCCTGCTGACGCGCAAGCCCCGCAAAACCAGGCGGTGTATGCGACAATTCAGACGCTGCCGTGGCACGCTCAACGTCATATGCACGCATCAACGTCCAGCCCCGGCGCAGGCCGCGCAGCGCTAGGTACCCCCCCAAAAGCGCCGTAGCCGCATAGGAGGTCGGCGCCAGCAGGCGTTCTGCGGCATCCGTCATCTCGCCCCGCCCCCAACCCAGCGCCCAAACGCCCGCGAGCACCAACAGCACTGCCGTCGCTGCCTGCGCCAAAGACGCCAAAAGCGACAACAGGGCCAACCGTCGCAAGGCCACCCGGCGTGACAAGCCGTAACCGCCGAGAACCACCTTGCCATGGCCAGGCCCGACCGCATGAAACAAACCATAGGCAAATGTCACAGAGCAGAGCGACCAAATCGCGCCGGGATTGCCCGCTCGCAGCCCCTGCAGCGCTCGCGCCATTGCGTTTTGCGCCGCGCGTTGCCCCTCTGCCGCCCAGAACCGCAGATCCGCCAAGCCACCCAACGCCCAAAGCCACAGCGCAACTGCCAGCACTGCAACCACCACAGCGCCCACCAGCGCCAAAGGCCAGCGGGACCATTGCCCGCGACCGGGTGGGGTCAGCGTATCGCTTTGGACAATCCGCACATACCGCATCATGCCCCTCCGCACCTCAGGCGCAGTGTATCGGAAAACGCCTTGCCCACTTTGGGATAATTCTCCTCGGCCTCAGGTTGCGGCATGGCGTACAACAGTTCGTCCACCAGGGAGTAGGCCGCGTCCAGATTCGGCGGCGTGACCTCAGCGATACACCCCGGAACCGGCGCAATTTGATAGAGCGTATAGTTCGTATAAAACGTCGGATCATAAGACCGGATCACCACTCCCGCGGCCGGGGTTGGTGTGACCAAGGCGCGGCGATGCGTTGTCGTCAGACGCCCATCGGTCAAAGACACCCCGCGCCCCTCAGGCGCGTTCAGCGCAATGGCAGTTTCCCCCTCGGACGTGGCGCGGGCGAGATACAGATCTCCGCCTACGCCCTCAAACCGCAGCAGATCATAGCCAGTCAGCGCCTCGGCGTCCGCCACACTCAGCCCTGTATCATAGGCTGCAACCATGCCCCATTCATCCAAGACCAGAAGGGTTTCAAACGCATCATAGGTCCAGGTGACCATGACCGCATGCACCAACCCATCTTCGTCAACTTCTACCGCCAGATCCGTGTCGACAAACACATGGGGGTGGCTCGCAGCCCGGGTCACACATATGACCGAGGTAAGCGCAGCCAAACCTACGGCGGCAAAAGGAGGTATGAATCGCATACCCAAGACCTAACCACCACCCACGGACAGAACAAGGGGCCCGATCTCCACAAAGACCCCCCAGGCAGCGCGGCGCTTGGTCCACCGGGTGTCAAAATGCAGCGCCGCGCCCTAGCAGTGGTCCGGCCAGTGGGTCGCAGGGGGCGCTTGCCACAAGATACTGTGGTTTTCCTCAGCCGATACGCCCTCTTCCGCTCAGTCACAACACCTGCCATAGTGAGAGGCAACAAACGATCCAACCAAAAGAGCAGCCCGACGCCCATGGCCGATGATCTCCTGAATTCCGCAGCCGTTGAAACTTATGATGCCTCTTCCATCGAAGTGCTCGAAGGGCTTGAGCCGGTTCGCCAGCGCCCCGGCATGTACATCGGTGGCACGGATGAGCGCGCGCTGCATCATATGGTGGCAGAGATCCTTGACAATTCAATGGACGAAGCCGTTGCGGGCCACGCGAACCGGATCGAAGTCGAGTTGCACGAGGACTATTCGGTAACCGTTCGCGACAATGGCCGCGGCATTCCAATCGACCCGCACCCCAAGTTTCCCGACAAATCCGCGCTCGAGGTTATTCTATGCACCCTGCACGCGGGCGGTAAGTTCTCGGGCAAAGCCTACCAGACCTCGGGCGGTCTGCACGGTGTTGGCTCCTCTGTGGTGAACGCGCTCTCGGATATTATGGTGGTTCAGGTCGCCAAAAACAAAGAGCTGTTCGAGCAAAGCTTCTCGCGCGGCATCCCGCAGGGGCCGGTTGAGAAAATTGGCGCTGCTCCGAACCGGCGTGGTACCTCC
>SPLB01000017.1 GCA_004566265.1 Paracoccaceae bacterium
AAGGCCCGGCGCGGGGCTTTGTGTGCGAAAACTACGGGCAGAAGTTTGAATTGCCGAGCCGTGGCCCGATTGGTGCAAACTGTATGGCCAACCCGCGCGATTTCAAAACGCCCGTGGCCGCCTTTGAGGATCGCGAGGTGCCCTCGACCGTGACACTCAAATGGTGCGGTCAATTCCATACGACCAAAATCCCGCATAGCCCGCTGGATGTGGTCGCCTGGCACGGCAACTACGCGCCCTGCAAATACGATCTGCGCACCTATTGCCCAGTGGGTGCGATCCTGTTCGACCACCCGGACCCGTCGATCTTCACCGTGCTGACCGCACCATCCGGCGTGCCGAGGGTGGCCAATATCGATTTTGTCCTATTCCGAGACCGTTGGATGGTGGCTGAAAACACCTTTCGCCCACCGTGGTATCACAAGAACATCATGAGCGAGCTGATGGGCAATATCTATGGGCAGTATGACGCCAAACCCAAAGGGTTTGTTCCTGGCGGTGTCAGCCTGCACAATATGATGCTGCCGCATGGGCCAGACAAAAATGCCTTTGAGAGTGCCTCCAATTCGAACCTTGGTCCGGAAAAGCTGGAAAACACCATGTCGTTTATGTTTGAAACCCGCTTTCCGCAGCATCTCACAGAATTTGCCGCCCGTGAAGCGCCTCTGCAGGATGACTACATCGACTGCTGGAACGAGATTGAAAAGAAGTTTGACGGAACACCGGGATTGAAGTGAACGGGCACACAAAATGCATTGCCGCGTTGGCCTGCGACCAACTTTTCGGGAATTTTTTGAAAAGATGAAAGTCGGCGCTGATCCGCGGCAGCCCCCGTAGTCTTGCCTTTAGAAAGGACACACACAATGTCATTGAGAAAATCCTGGGTAACATCGGCCAATTCCGCCGCGCACCCCTTCCCGCTGAACAATCTGCCCTATGGTGTGTTCTCTACCGAAGACGAAGCACCCTGCTGTGGCGTTGCCATTGGCGATATGATTCTGGATGTGACCGCAGCCGAGGCCGCAGGGCTGATTGATCTGGGTGATGAGCCGCTGTTTGACGCGCCGATGTGGAACCCGCTTATGGAGGAAGGTCCGGCGGTCTGGACGGCGCTGCGTGCGCGGCTGGTCGCGCTGCTGGAAGACGGTGCCAATGAGCGTGCAAAGGTCGAGGTCTTCCTTGTGCCGCAGGCCGAGGCGGAAATGCACATGCCGTTTCAGGTTTCCGAATTCACCGATTTCTATGCAGGCCGTCACCATGCCACAAATGTCGGCACCATGTTCCGCGGCGCGGAAAATGCCCTGCCGCCGAACTGGTTGCATCTTCCGATTGGCTACAATGGCCGCGCCTCCTCTGTGGTGGTTTCGGGCACAGATATTCAACGCCCCTGGGGGCAGCTGAAGGGGCCAAATGACGACGCGCCGCGGTGGGGTCCTTCGGCGCGGTTTGATATTGAGCTAGAAATGGGTGCGATTGTTGGAATGGCCTCGGCTGGGCCATTGAGCGTCCAAGAGGCCGATGATGCGATCTTTGGCTATGTGCTGCTGAACGACTGGTCTGCGCGCGACATTCAGGCCTGGGAATACCAGCCGCTGGGTCCATTTCAGGCAAAGGCGACCGCAACCTCGATCAGCCCCTGGATCGTGACCAAGGCGGCCCTGGATCCGTTCCGCTGCGAGACGCCCGCGCGCGAGGTGGAGCTGTTGGATCACCTGAAGGATTGCGGACCAATGCTCTATGACATTGACCTTGAGGTTGGCCTAACCCCGGACGGCGGATCCGAAAGCGTGATTGCGCGCACCAACTACAAAGAGATGTACTACTCTTCCGCCCAACAACTGGCGCATCACGCCACATCTGGTTGTCCTATGAATGTGGGGGATCTGCTGGGCTCGGGTACAATCTCGGGTCCGGAACGGGGCAATCGCGGATCGCTGCTGGAGCTGAGCTGGGGTGGGACAGAGCCACTGGAGCTGAAAACTGGTGAAACACGCAGTTTTATTGAAGACGGTGACACGCTGGTTTTGAAAGGCGCCGCAAAGGGCAAAGGGTATTGCCTTGGCTTTGGCGACTGTGTTGGCACAGTGCTGCCCGCGCTCAACGACCCCTTTGCGAAGAGCTAACCTATGGCGGATGCGATTCTTTACGATTACTGGCGCTCCTCTGCGAGTTACCGGGTGCGGATTGCACTGAACCTTGCCGAGATTTCGTATGAGCGCCGCGTCATTGATCTGGTGGCCGGCGACCAGCGCGGCGGGGACCACCTGGCCCGCAATCCGCAAGGCCTGGTGCCGGTTCTAGAAATTGATGGACAGCGGTTTACGCAATCTCTGGCCATCCTGCGGTACCTCGACGCGACCCGTGGACTGGGTTTGCTCCCGCAAAGCCCGGCAGCAGCAGCCCATCAAGAAGCGCTGGCACAGGCGATTGCCGTGGATCTGCACCCGGTCTGCAACCAGTCAGTGGCGCGATTTAGCACGGGGTTAAGCCAGGGCGCATTGGACATGCAGGGCTGGATGCAGCATTTTATCCGACCGGGTCTTCTGGCTTTTGAAGCGCTTCTTGCACAGGGACAACAACAGCCCTATTGCGCGGGTGCGCGTCCAGGCCTTGCCGATCTGTGTCTGATGCCCCAGCTCTATAATGCACGACGCTGGGACGTTGATATGACCGGGTTGGCGCGGTGCCGAGCCGTCGAGGCAGCCTGCACCGTTCACCCTGCCTTTCAGGCCGCATACCCGGACGCAGTCAATCCCACCGCAGAGTAATCCAAAGGCGTAGCGCCAGAGATGTTTCTCTTCGAGCCCTATGACCCGAAGAGACCGGCCACGCGCGACACCCCAGCCATACCCCGGGATCAATTTCCAAAGATATCGCGTAGAAGGCCGTCCAGCGTACGTTCCACCCCGCGTTCGATCCGCTGACCAAGATTTGGCTTATTGCGGCGCGACGGCTGGGCCGGGTCCGGTTCGGCAACTGGGGTCGGCGCAAGGGCGGGCA
>SPLB01000096.1 GCA_004566265.1 Paracoccaceae bacterium
AAAGAGTTCTAATATGTTGGACTTTTCTATTCAAAGAGAATTACTCGAAACGCGGTTGGCCATGATTGCACCCAAGGGCGCAGAGGCAACGGCGCTGACCGAGGCCTTGAAAAGATTGAACCAGGGGGAATATGGATACTGCCGGATATGTGGTGCTGATATTCCCGAGGAACAATTGCGCGCGCAGCCAGAGAACCCCTTTTGCCCGTCCTGCAATGCCTGACGGCGTGTAAACGTCCCTGATTGCGACAGTAGCGCGTCACCGCCCGTTGCCGTGCCGCACGGGATATGGCACAAAGCTGTGTAAACGCAGCAACCTAAGAGTATAGCAGATGACTGATTTTGCCCTGCGCCGTCGGATGATGGTGGACACTCAGGTGCGACCCGCCGATGTCACCAAATACCCGATAATTGAGGCTATGCTGGCCGTGCCGCGCGAGCGTTTCGTGCCGGAGGGGCATGCGGAAGCCGCCTATGCGGACCAAAACCTCCCTCTGGGCGAAGGGCGCGAACTCTTTGAGGCCCGCACGCTTGCCAAAATTTTGGACGCGTTGGATCTGCAGAATGATGAGCTGGTGCTCGATCTGGGGTGTGGTTTGGGATATTCCACCGCTGTTATCGCGCGGATCGCGGAGATGGTTATAGGTGTTGAGACGGAGAAAATGGCTCGTGATGCACAGGAAACCCTGGTGGAAGCCGGTCCCGACAACGCGGTCGTGCATCTTGGGGCGCTGAACGAAGGTGCTGCAGAACATGGCCCCTACGACGTGATAATTATTGAAGGTGGTGTCGAAGTTGTGCCTGCATCAATCACGGATCAATTGAAAGATGGTGGGCGAATCGCTGCACTGTTTGTGACCGGGACCTTGGGAGAGGTTAAGATCGGCTACAAGTCAGGTGGCGAGATTTCCTGGCGTTTTGCTTTCAATGCAGGCGCTTCTGTTTTGCCTGGGTTCCTCAAAGTAAAAGAATTCGCACTGTAATGTCCGTCTTTCCTGGTGGGCGCTGACCGTGCTGGCTCAGGAGATGGGGACACAAAGGCAACAACCCGCGGCGCAGCACAGGCCGCAGCGGGTAAACTTTGAGCTTGTGTCGAATAATATGTTAGGTTTACGCCATAATTGGGATGGATACAGATCTACGGGCCTTCGAAGCCCGTACATTCAAAAACCAGATACCGAGGCGACAGTATGAGCAATTTTTTCAAATTTTCGGGAACCAAGGCCATGTTTGCGGCCGGGTTTTTTGTTTTTGCAACGGGGGTAGCGCCTGCAAAAGCAGACAATGTCACCGACGCAATGATCGGAGCCTATAACTCTAGCGGGCTTCTGGAACAAAACCGCGCCTTGCTGCGCGCGACCGATGAACAGGTGGCAATCGCGGTATCGCGTCTTCGCCCCATCGTCCAGGCCGCGCTTGATATCGGTCGTTCTTACAGTCGATCCGTGACGTCAGGCGTTGGCGCCTCTGCTGGCCGCGGTAGCACGGAGGGTAGCGTGTCACTCTCATTGAGCTGGCTTTTGTTTGACAATGGTGTGTCCCAGCTGAGCAAAGCTGCGGCGCAAGAAACTGTTCTTGCAACGCGGCAGTCACTCGTCGATGTCGAGCAAGCCGTGCTGTTTTCAGCTGTGCAATCCTATGTTGGCGTTCTGTCAAACCAAGATATTGTGGCCCTGCGGCGCAACAACTTGCGCCTCTTGCAGGAAGAACAGCGCGCAGCCAACGACCGCTTCGAAGTTGGAGAGGTGACACGGACTGACGTTGCACTGGCCGAAAGCCGCGTGGCGCAAGCGCGTTCCAACCTGATCAATGCCGAAGGCGATCTGCAAACGGCAAAAGCAATCTATGAACAGGTGGTCGGGCGTGTGCCGGGCTCGATCTCGGTCTATCCGCCGCTGCCCAGCCGCCCGAGCGATGTAAGTAATGCCCGTGCCAATGCACTGCGCACGCACCCGGGCCTTAAGGCGCAGCAACACACCGTAAAGGCGCGCGAGCTGGATGCCGCCGGCGCCTTGCGGGCCATGGGGCCATCTGTGAACCTAAACATTCGCGGCAGCCACAGCGAAGCCACCGACACCAGCGACTCGGGCCGCGCGGCGTCGGTTGGTTTGCAAGTTTCGCAGCAAATTTATTCCGGCGGTCGCCTGGCAGCAACACGTCGTGCTGTTGTGGCGCAGCTGGACGCGGCAAAGGGCAACTTGATCACCATCCAGCGCGACATCGTGCAAAAAGTGGTCAGCGCTTTTGCTTCCCTCGAAGCCGCAGAAGCGAGCCTTATTGCATCTGGTGAACGGGTGCGAGCGGCGCAGGTGGCTTTTGATGGGATCCGCGAGGAGGCAACGCTGGGGTCGCGCACCACATTGGATGTTCTTGAAGCAGAGCAAGATCTTCTGGACGCGCAAACCGCCCGTCTTCAGGCGCGCGCCACTCAATCGATCGCGGCATATCAGCTGCTGCAAGCCCAAGGCCTGCTGACTGCGGACAACCTGCGTCTGGGCGTCGAACAGTACGATCCGGAACTTTACTACAACGCTGTAGAATCGGCGCCAGCTTTTGTCACCAAGCGGGGGCAGGACTTGGACCGTGTGCTCAAAGCGTTGAAGAAGAACTAAGATTTAACGTTCTTCGGGGTCAGGCCTGTTGTGTGACGGGGGCAAGAAAGCTAAGCTTCTCTTAATGAGGTGAGCAAGGCCAGAAATATGTCCGAACCCGTCACACATGCAGAAATCGAGGATGTCCTGACATCTATCCGGCGTTTGGTCCGGATCAACACCGATGCGCGCCCGTCGGAAGACGGTTCATCAGCGCGCCTATTGTCTGTGCGCAACAATGGGCGTTTGGTTTTGACACCCGCCCTGCGTGTTATGCCGCGCGCAGAGGTCGGTGGGGATGGGGTGGTCACCGAGGTGTCGCCGTCCCCTATCGAGGATCTCAAGGCCGATTTCATTCGTGAAACACAACCAGAGCCTCCGGAAATTCCGGCGCACCAAAACTTGCAAGACCAGCATGCAGAGTTGGCTGAGGCGGCATCTAGACCGGACTTTTTAGACGAGACGCCATCGAAGGAGATGTTGCGCCGTTTCGAAGCCACAGCGGCTTCAGAGACAGGTGCGCGCCAAGCTCACGATGATGTACGTCCTGCGGCCGATGTTGTTGCTGACACACTGTCGGAACCATCTACAGATGCGACAGATCGAACGCCTGGCATGGCCGAGCAGGCATCGGAACGGGTATCAACTACAGCTAAGTCGCTCCAGTGTGAAGCGCCCTGGCGGGATCCCTCCGCCACCCTTTACGCCGCCGCGCTCCGGCAGTCTGCCGTCAAAGACGCGCCTGAACACGCTTCGTTGCCCGACCGCCCTGCCGCAAGCGCGCGTGTCGCGGCAGTTGTTCGTCGTATTTCCGAAATTGAAACAGCTCACCAAGCGGGGGAGGCGGTCCCGGGTGGGGCACATTGGACGCTGACGCAAAATGAGGATGACACCGGTGCCTTGCCCACCACCTCTGTCGAGGTGGCGGATTGGGATGATACGCGGGCGTCTGAAATGGCGGACATCCCCACTGCAGAGGGCAATAATCCAGACGCGGTTCAGGCCGAACCGCAGGAGATGCCAAAACCTCCGGTCCCCCCGCCCGCCGAAACCGCGCCCAAGACTCCGGCACAGGGCGTGCCTGATACCGCCTCGGCCGTGCTGTCCACAGCCGCTCTTGAAGCCGTTCAGGGGCAGGTGCGGGAACAGCTTAATGAAGCGGTTGAAGCCGCTGTCCAGAATGCGCTGCCAACATTTCCCTCGAGTGGCCAAGTGCCTGTAGATGATGCGCTTATGGACGAAGGCGCGCTGCGCGAGCTGGTGGCCGAAACCGTTCGACAGGAACTTCAAGGGGCATTGGGAGAGCGT
>SPLB01000003.1 GCA_004566265.1 Paracoccaceae bacterium
GAGGGCAGGTGCAGGCCCATGAACTCCATCAGCATCTGGTTGGTGTTCGCGGTGCCATAGAAGGTGCAGGTGCCGGGACCATGATAGGCGGCCATCTCGGCCTTCAGCAATTCATCCCGGCCGACTTCACCTTTGGCGAATTTCTGTCGGGTCATGGCTTTTTCATCGTTCGAAAGACCCGAGGTCATCGGCCCTGCCGGGATAAATACCGAGGGCAGGTGGCCGAATGTCTGTGCTGCAATGATCAGGCCCGGCACGATTTTGTCGCACACACCAAGGTAGACCGCTGCATCAAAGACATTGTGCGACAGCGCCACACCGACGCTCATGGCAATGGCGTCACGAGAAAAGAGCGACAGCTCCATTCCGGCCTCACCTTGGGTGATGCCATCACACATCGCAGGCACGCCTCCGGCGACCTGCGCGGTGCCACCAATTTCGCGCACGGCTGTTTTGATCTTCTGCGGATAATCCTCGAACGGCTGGTGGGCCGAGAGCATGTCATTATAGGCAGTGACAATACCGAGGTGGCCGCCTGTGCCCGAGGCTAGAGTGGCCTGGTCTTCGCCCGCGGCGGCATAGGCGTGCGCCTGACCGGAGCAGCTGAGATGCGCGCGCGCGGGGCCTTTTGAGGCGGCGGCGCGCATGCGGTCCAGATAGGCGCTGCGGGTGGGTGCAGAGCGTGTGATGATCCGTTCGGTGACGGCGGCAATTGTGGCGTTGAGCGTCATGGCTGGGGCCTCGTCAGATTGGGAAGGGGAAGGGCGATCAGGCTTGGATAGGGCGCCAACGACGGTTGTCGCGGTGCATCAGCAGCAGAGAGTCATCGGGGCCCGATCCGCCCTGGTCGTATTGCTGCGGTGCGTTTCCGCTTTCTTCCCACGCGTGTATGATCGGATCGGCCCAGGCCCAGGCGGCCTCGACCTCGTCGCCGCGCATGAACAGGGTCTGATTGCCCCGGATCACATCCATGATCAGCCGTTCATAGGCGTCTTGGCTGCCGCTGTCGGGCAGGCTGTCGGCGAAAGTCATATCAAGGTTTGCACCCGTAAGGCGCATGCCGCCGGGACCCGGATCCTTGATGGTGGTGCGCAGTTCGATCCCTTCGTCCGGTTGCAGACGAATGACCAGCATATTGGCGTCGAGTTCATTGTCTGCGCCAAAGATATTGTGCGGCGGCTTGCGGAAGAACACCGCAATTTCGCTTTCGCGGGCGCGCAGGCATTTGCCGGTCCGCAGATAGAAGGGCGTGCCGGCCCAACGCCAGTTGGAGACCTCGGCCTTGATCGCCACATAGCTTTCGGTGCGGCTGTGGGGGGCGCCTGCGTGATCGCGGTAGCTGTCGCCACCTTCGGCGCTTTCGCGGTACTGGCCACGCACGATGTTTTCTGGTGCAACCGGCTCCAGTGCTTCAATCACCTTGAGTTTTTCATTGCGCACAGCGTTGGGCGAAAACTTCGCCGGTGGCTCCATCGCCGTCAGGCACAGAAGCTGCATCAGGTGGTTTTGTACCATGTCGCGCATAGCACCAGACTGATCATAATAGCCCCCGCGCCCGTCGGTTGAGACAGTTTCGGCCACAGTGATCTGCACATGATCGATGTGAGAGGAGTTCCACAGCGGTTCAAACAGCGAATTGGCAAAGCGCAGAGCCATAAGGTTCTGTACGGTTTCTTTGCCAAGGTAGTGGTCGATGCGGTAGATTTGGTCTTCGCGGAAATGGGCGCGAAGCGCGGCATTTAGCGCTTGAGCTGAGGCAAGATCGTGGCCAAAGGGTTTTTCGACCACAATACGGCTGTCGTCATCGGCGCAGCCTGTGGCTTTCAGACGGCTCGCGATGTCGCCAAAAAGGCTCGGCGCGACCGACAGGTAGAAGGCGTGAATTTCCCCCTCGCGCAGCATGGATTTCAGGGTGCCCCAGCCGCCATCCCCTTTGGCATCAACGGGTGCGTAGTCCAGTATATCAAGAAACCGGTCGATGGCCTCCTGGTCGGCGGCACCGCCGAAGGTTTCCAACGCGGAGCGCACGTGTTTTTGGAAGGCCGCCCGGTCCATTTGGCTGCGCGAGGCGCCGATAATGCGGCTGTTTTCGCCAAACTGGCCGATTTGAAAGCGGTGGAACAGGCTGGGCAGGATCTTGCGCTTTGCCAGATCACCGGTCGCCCCGAACAGGACGAAGTCAAAGCTGTCGACGGGAATAACGCGGGAAACCATGTGCGGTTCGGTCCTTTTTTGATTGCTCCGGCAAAGGCACTGGATGGCCGGGCACGCTGCAGTCAGATCAGTTTCTTAAGAAGGCCCTGAGTCGAGCCATCTTTGCTGGAGGCGTCGCCGCCTTCGAAAAGGGGGTGCAATGACAGGGCCAGCTCTTTGCCCAGCTCCACACCCCATTGATCAAACGGGTTGATGTCCCAGATGACGCCTTCGGTGAACACGCGGTGTTCGTACAGCGCGACGATCTGGCCTAGCACAAACGGCGTCAGCTTGGGATAAGCAAGTGTGAGCGAAGGACGGTTGCCCGGGAAAGTAAAATGACCTGCCATTTCCTCGAGCTTGTCGCCTTCAAAACCACGCTTTGCTGCGACATCGCGGGCGGCTTCCTTTGACCGTCCCAACATCAGCGCTTCGGATTGGGCTAGGCAATTGGCCTTCAGCAAGGTATGTTGATGCGCCAGTTCGGGCTCATGTGCTTCTTTTGCGATCAGAAATTCTGCCGGGGTGACATAGGTGCCCTGGTGCAGCAGCTGGTAAAAGGCGTGTTGGCCGTTGGTGCCGGGTTCCCCCCAGACAATTGGGCCGGTTTTGCTTTGCACCCAGTCGCCGTTGGTTCTTGCGGACTTGCCGTTGCTCTCCATGTCCAGCTGCTGGATATAGGCTGGCAGGCGCGCCAGGCGCTGGTCATAGGGCAGCACCGCGCGCGTGTGATAGCCGCAAATGTTATTGTGCCAGATGCCAATCATACCAAGCAGCGCAGGCAAGTTTTCATCCAGCGGCGCGGTGCGGAAATGGTCATCCATCGCGGCCGCGCCGGCAAGGAACTTTTGGAAATTCTCCGGGCCGACAGCGATCATGATTGGCAGGCCGATCGGGCCCCACATAGAATAGCGACCGCCCACCCAATCCTCAAAGCCAAAGACCCGCGACAGTGGAATACCCATGGCTTCGGTCTTGTCCTGCGCGGTAG
This sequence comes from Paracoccaceae bacterium, assembly GCA_004566265.1. GTDB lineage: Bacteria > Pseudomonadota > Alphaproteobacteria > Rhodobacterales > Rhodobacteraceae > Epibacterium. The sequence goes on from SPLB01000003.1 coordinate 3,185, forward strand.
AGACCGCTGCTAGGTGTTCAGAAACGTCCTCACCCAGCGCGTCCTGCAACCATTTGATCGCCGTTTTGGCGTTTGTCATAGTTTCAATAGTGTTGAAGGTCTTTGAGGCAATCACAATGAGGGTGGTTTTCGGATCCAGCCGTCGCAGTGTGTCGTGAATATGCGCCCCGTCCACGTTGGAGACAAAATGGCAGGCCGGGCCGTCATGATAAGGCGCCAGCGCCAAAGTCGCCATGGCAGGACCAAGGTCGGAGCCCCCGATGCCAATGTTCACCACATCGGTGAACTTTTTTCCGCCCTGGGGTTTATGCGCGCCGGTACGCAGTGCTGTAGCAAAACGGGACATCTGGTCCAGCACGGCCTGAACGCCGCTAACAACATTCTGGCCATCGACAATGATTTCCGCATCTGTAGGCGCCCGTAGTGCGGTGTGCAGTACAGCGCGATCTTCGCTGGTGTTGATCTTTTCGCCATTGAACATCGCTTTGATTTTTTCGGGCAGACCGGCCTCCGCAGCGAGAGATTTCAGAAGCCACATGGCCCCTTCATCAAGATTGGTCTTGGAGAAGTCGAGAAGCAGATCGCCACAAGAACGTGAAAACCGCTCGAACCGCTCGGGGCGTTCAAACAGGATGGTAATGTCCCGTTCGTCGATCTCCGCGTAATGGTCAGACAGTTTTTGCCAGATGTCGGTCAGGCGTTGGTTCATGGATCTGTTCCTCATGGTCTCGCACTACCTTTTGCGGAAGCGAGTCTCCTCCTCGCGGCCTATATTGCAGGTTAGCGCTAACGGTTCTAGACTTATTTGAGATAAATGACGTTTCAATTGCGCTCGGCACAGCGAGCGCAGCATCAAAAGACATCAAGGTTGGATTTGCGATCATTTTGCACCTGGGCCGGTTCCAACGCAAAGATGTATCGCACGGGCGCAGGCGCGGCACAAACCTTCAACGAATCAAATGGCAAAAAAAGGGTATAGAAAGCGCAGTTACGCCCCTTGCAACTGCAAGAGCAGCGCCGATGCGACCCAGAAGGTAAGGTGGAGAATGTGTCGGCCTGCCGCTTCAGGTGTCTCCGTGCGAGAAAGGCTGCCCGAAAGGAAGGGTGATGTTGCTTTAATCGGCGTCAGCCAAAAGTGGAGAGTCAATACCACCAATCTCACAGAGATGCTGGATCACGGCCTCGACACCCGTGTCATGACGCAGCGCGGTGAAAACAAAAGGTAGGCCGGCGCGCATCCGCGCGGCGTCTTGGTCCATGACGTCGAGACTTGCACCCACATGTGGGGCAAGGTCGGTTTTATTGATGATCAACAGGTCAGATCGCGTGATCGCGGGGCCACCCTTGCGGGGAATTTCCTCGCCTGCTGCGACGTCGATGACATAGAGCGTTACATCTGCCAGTTCCGGCGAAAAGGTGGCAGACAGGTTGTCGCCGCCGCTTTCAATCAAGACAATCTCAACCTCAGGGTGGCGTTTTTGCATTTCCGCCACTGCCGCGAGGTTGATGGAGGCATCTTCACGGATCGCGGTATGTGGACACCCGCCGGTCTCAACCCCGATCACGCGATCCTGCGGCAGAATTTGCTGGCGCATCAGTGCCTCGGCATCTTCTCGGGTGTAGATGTCATTGGTAATCACACCGATAGAATGGTGCGGCGCAAGCGCACGGGCGAGATGGGCGGTCAGCGTGGTTTTTCCGGCTCCAACGGGGCCGCCGATGCCCACTCGCAGCGGGCCGTTTGGAGAAGGGGTCATGAACGGAAGATCCTTGAATATTGGGTTTCATGGCGCATGGACGCGATGTCTGCGGAAAAGGACGCGCCTGACAGTTGGGTCAAGTCACCCGACAGGGTGGCTTCGGTCGTTTTGTGGATGATAGGCGAGAGGGCTGAAAGGCGCCGTTGCCCTTCGAGCTGGCCGAGCGAAAGAAGCCTTTGCCCGGCCGAGATGAGGTTCGACACAAAGGCGTGCAGATACATCTTCTGGGTGAGTTCCAGAGCAATGCCGTGTTTTTGGGCCGCATATCCCAGCGCGACTGGATAGGTCAGGGGGGGTATGTCCTTGCCCCAGATTGCCGCCGTCGTTCTGCAAAACGCGTCGCCCTGCAGGGCAGTTTCTCGCAGTCGCTCGGCAGAGGGGCAGAAGGCACGGGCGATCTCGTCAATACCCTGTGTCTCCTCCAGGCCATTTGCCTTGTACGCAGCCGCCAGCAACAGGGCATCGGAACGCGCTCCGCCGTGGGTCAGCAGATCCTCGAGCCAAAGGGACAAATCCGCACCATCTCTAACCGTGCCATCTGCCACGGCGGCCTCCAGTCCGTGGCTATAGGCAAAAGCCCCCACCGGGTAAGCAGGAGAGAGCCATTGCATCAGGACGACAGCCGCCTCACTTGTCATGACGTGGCCCGTGATCGTGAGCATGCCCCGCGCCGGTGTGATGGGTGTGGCCGTGTTCATGCGCATGGGTGCGACCATGGCCATATGCGCCACCTTCGGGGGTAAAGGGCTCTGTCACCTCCAATACTTCCGCACCCAGATGCGCAAGCATCGCCTTGATCACATGGTCGCGCTGGATGAGCAGGCGGCTGGCTTCAATCTGGCAGGGGGTATGGCGATTGCCAATGTGCCAAGCAACGCGATTGAGCGAGCTTGCGCGCACTTCGAGCAAGGGCTCTGGCGCGGCGACCACTAGGACCTCACCGCCGCCCTCTAGGTGAAGAACACCACCGTGGTCCAGCGATGTGGTCTGGGGCAGGTCAACAAGAAGCCGTGCTCCGCTGTCGCAGGTCAGAACCTTGCGGCGCAGAAAGCGGGCGTCGTAGCCGAGGGTGACTTTGTCGCGCGGCGTGCCGTCATGGGCATGCCCATGATAGGCACGCGCGGTAAGCTGTGGAGCGCTCATTCACGCCCCCATTCAGCGCAAGGTGCTAAAATCAGATGTACATTTTGTCGGCAAAGACATAGCGCACGATGTCGTCGCGGCGCAGGCCCTTGGCTGCCAGTTCGGCATCGGTCAGGTTGTTCAGCTCTTCGATCAGCTGAGCACGGCTGCCGGACAGCGCGATGGATTCGATCAGGTCCGCCAATTTCGCGGTGAAACGTGCGAAGAAGCCGGATGCTTTTGGTGCTGCAAAATCGGTTGCGTATGCCATTTGGGATCACTCCTGTATCAGATGTTCTCCCTCCCCTGCAGACAACATAGCCGCAGTGCGGCGAATAGGGTA
>SPLB01000097.1 GCA_004566265.1 Paracoccaceae bacterium
ATGGCAAAGAACCTCCCCCCCATCACAGCGCCCCTACTAGGTCAAGCTGATGATCTCGCTCTCGGTCACAATCATATTGAGCGGCTGGTCGGTGGGTTCGAGCGGCAGCACTTCGGCCTGCTGCGCGCCAAAGGCAAAGCCAATAGCAAGGGTCGATCGTTTTGCACGCAAAAGCTCCAATGTGCGATCATAGAAACCGCCGCCATAGCCCAGACGGTTGCCCTGTCTGTCAAATCCCACAAGCGGCACGATCAGGATTTCCGGTTCGAAATACTCATCGACCTCGGGCACCTTGGCACCAAAGGGGCCTTCGCGCAGAGGGCCTTCCGGGGTCCAGCGGCTGAACTTCAGGGGCTGACCTGCGCCTTGGATGACGGGCACGCCCACGGGCCCATGCGCGGCGGCTTCGGCCATCACCGGCAGCGGGTCGATTTCGGTGCGGATTGGCATGTAACCTGCCAGCGGCACACCGCGGTAGCCAGCGAGCACTTCGGCCAGATGACCTGCTGCGCCGGGGCGTTGGGTGTCGAAGGCCTGCTTGCGACGGGCAAAGGCCGCCTTGCGTGCGACGGCCTTCAACTCGTTCAAGACGTCATGGCCCAATTGGGTTTCAACACTTGCCATGGCGGTTCTCCTTTGCGCAGGCAGTTAGATCAAAAAGACGGCAGCAAGCCCGAGGAAAGCAAAGAATCCTACGACGTCGGTGACTGTGGTCACGAAGGCCCCCGATGCCAACGCCGGGTCCACGCCGATGCGATCGAGAATAACCGGAATGGCAATCCCGGCGAGCCCAGCAACGACCAGGTTGATCACCATTGCGGCAGCGATCACCCCCCCCAAGGACCAACTGCCGAACCAGAACACCCCAACCGCGCCCATCATGACTGCAAAGATCAAACCATTCACCAGCCCCACCAGAACCTCACGCCGGATGACCCGCCAGAGGTTGGCCCCCGTCAGGTCGCGGGTGGCCAGCGCCCGCACGGCCACCGTCAACGATTGTGTGCCCGCATTGCCACCCATGGAGGCGACAATCGGCATCAAGGCGGCCAGCGCGACAAAGGCTGCGATTGTGTTCTCGAACAGGGAAATCACAAGCGCCGCAAGAATCGCCGTCACAAGGTTTACAGCCAGCCAGGGAAAGCGCTGTTTGGTTGTGTCACGGACCCGGTCGGACAGGCTGCCTTCGCCCACACCAGCGAGGCGCAGAATGTCTTCTTCGTGTTCTTCATCCAGCACGGCCATAGCGTCATCTATTGTAATGACGCCAACCAAGCGGCCATCTTCATCCACCACGGGTGCGGAAATCAAGTGGTACTGGTTGAAGGCATAGGCCACGTCTTCCTCGTCTTGACCGACGGGGATCACCTGAAAGGTCTCCTCGGAAATATCAGCCAGCGCCACGTCCCGTTTTGCCGCCATAATGCACCCAAGGGTGACATTGCCCACGGGCTTCAAGCGCGGATCGACAAGCACAACATGGTAGAACTGCTCGGGCAACTCATCAGCGGATCGCATGTGGTCAATCGCAGCGCCAACCGTCCAATGCTGCGGCGCCATGACCACCTCGCGCTGCATCAAACGGCCGGCAGAGTTTTCGGGATAGCTCAGCGATTGCTCAACCGCGACCCGGTCGGCGTCCTCCAGAACGTCGAGAATGGCCGCCTGTTCGGAGGCATCAAGATCCTCGACAAGATCCACAACGTCATCGCTGTCGAGATCACGCACCGCCTCGGCGAGAACGGCTGGGTTCAGGACCTGCATCACCTCTTCACGGATCGACTCATCCAGTTCCGAGAGGATTTCACCGTCAAATTCACGATCATAAAGGCGGATCAGCCGCCCCCGGTCATAGGCGTTGATCTGTTCCAGAAGGTCGGCGATGTCGGCCGCATGGAGCGGATCCATCAGCGCCAGAAGCGTTTCGCGGTCGCGCCGCTCTACGGCAAAAAGAATGGCGGCAACACGTCTGCGGTCCAGACCATAGGCATCTTCCTGATGCTCTTCCGCTTCCGTGTTATCGCTGTCTTTCATGCGGTGCCCTTCCTGCCAATCCCCTTTCATAGGGGAAAGCAGCGCGCAAAAACAATGCCCCGGCGAGAATTCCATCCCTGATTTACCCGGTTTTCAACTTACGCTATGTTGGATCCGGAATTTTCCAACAGGAGCAAGTGTTTCATGGATCAGGTGACCCTCCTTTGCGGCCGGGTGCTGAGCTTTGTGGGCAACCCGTTTGAGGCAGAGGCGCCCGAAGAAGCCGTGCGCGAATACGAGGCTGTGGTGGTCGAGAACGGTAGGATCGAAGCGCTTGGAGATCGTGACAACCTGCGCGCCACCTACCCCGCCGCAGATTTGATCGATCACGGTGAGCGCGTCATCCTACCGGGGTTTGTGGACGCGCATGTGCACTACCCGCAGACAAGCATTATTGCCAGCTGGGGCAAGCGGCTGATTGACTGGCTCAACAGCTACACGTTCCCCGAGGAAATGCGCTTTGGCGACCGCGCTTATGCCGATGAGGTCGCCAATCGTTATCTGGATCTGACCGCTGCCCATGGCACAACGACAGTTGCGAGTTACTGCACCATCCACCCGGAAAGCGTGGATGCGTTGTTCACCGCGGCCCAAACACGGGGTCAGCGGCTTTTGGCAGGGAAAACCTGCATGGATCGCAATGCGCCCGAAAGCCTGCGCGACACGGCGCAGACGGCCTATGACCAAAGTGCAGATCTGATCGCGCGCTGGCATGGGAAAGACCGGCTGTCCTATGTGATCACCCCCCGATTTTCGCCAACCTCAACGCCCGAACAGCTCGAAGCTCTGGGCGCGCTCTGGGTTCAACACCCCGACTGTCTGATGCAAACGCATCTAAGCGAGCAGACGGACGAAGTTGCATGGGTGCGCAGGCTGTTTCCCGAGGCCCGCGACTACCTTGATACCTATGAGAAATTCGGCCTTTTGGGCAAAGGCGCGATCTTCGGCCATGCCATCCACCTGGAGCCCCGCGAAAAGGACCGCTTGCGTGAAGTCGACGCAAGTCTTGTGCATTGCCCGACCTCGAACACCTTCATCGGGTCCGGCCTGTTTGATATGCGCAGCTTGATGGACGCGGGCCATCGTATTGGTCTGGCGACCGACACCGGCGGTGGGTCCAGTTTTTCCATGCTGCGGACAATGGCCGCGGCCTATGAGGTCGCGCAGCTGCGCGGCTCCGCCCTGCATGCGGCAGAACTGTTGTGGCTGGCGACTCAAGGCTCTGCCCGTGCGCTGCATATTGACACAGAGGTTGGCAATATTGCTGTGGGGATGGAGGCAGATTTTGTGGTCCTTGACCTGACCTCAACCCCGGCGATTGCCCAGCGCAGCAGCCGCGCTGAGGATCTGTGGGAGGCCCTCTTCCCCACTCTGATGATGGGCGATGACCGCGCAATTGCCGAGGTTCGCATTGGGGGGCGGAAAGCGCTCTGAAAGTCTGTTGGCCCAGGAACTTAGCGCGCGCGGCAGAACCGCGCGCCCACACTCAATGGCCGTTTAGCAGCCGTAAGGCTGCGGCATGAAGCTCCGGTGTGGCTGCCGCAACGACCCGTCCACCATCATGCGCCGGGCCGCCCTCCCAGTTGGTGACGATGCCGCCGGCCGCTTCAATCACCGCGATAGGCGCTTGGATATCATAGGCGTTCAGACCGGCCTCGATTACCAAATCAACAGTGCCAGCCGCAACCAAACCATAGGCATAGCAGTCCATGCCGTAGCGGGTCAGCTTGACCTGATCGCGCACTTTCTCAAAGCCTGCGCGGTC
>SPLB01000098.1 GCA_004566265.1 Paracoccaceae bacterium
CTTGGCTTCGGGCTATCGGGCCTTGGTCTGCAAACGGGCCTGCGCGATTTCCTCGGCTTCACGCTGCCTGCGGGTTTGGCCTCGCTCCCGGCTTTGTTTGTTGCGCTGTGGTTTACCAGTGGCTTTGGCGCGTGGTTCGCCCGTGTCTTGCCGCAAACTGAAACTTCGGCCCTATCGGAAAGCTCTCTCGGGCGTCGACGTGGGGTCGTCACGCAGGGCACTGCCGCCCGCGGCCGTCCCGCCGAAGTGCGGGTGATGGACGGCTATGGCAATGCCCACTACCTGCGCGCCGAACCGATGAGCGAAGGAGACGAGATTTCGGCTGGCACCGAAGTGCTTGTGATCCGGGATCGGCGAGCCAAAGCCTATGTCCTTGTGCCTGTCAGCGAATAGCCAACCGGCCAGGGGCAGCAATTTTAAATCTGATTTTCTACTCAAAGGAGTGCACTCATGGATATTTCCTTCCCACTGGTAACGATTGTTGCCATCATATTCTTTCTCTGCCTGATTGGTCTGGTTCTTGGCCGTCTCTATCGCCGCGCCACCCGTGAGGTAAGCCTTGTGAAAACGGGCTCCGGTGGCAAAAAAGTGATCATGGACGGGGGCACCATTGTTGTGCCGCTGCTGCATGAGGTCAGCCCTGTCAACATGAAAACCCTGCGCCTTGAGGTGCAGCGCAACAATGACGGTGCGCTGATCACTCAGGACCGCATGCGGGTGGATGTTGGCGTCGAATTCTACGTCTCGGTTATGGCCACGGCCGAAGGTATTGCGCGCGCAGCACAAACGCTGGGCGACCGGACGTTTGATGTGAACCAGCTGCGCGAGATAATCGAAGGCAAGCTGGTCGATGGTCTGCGGGCGGTTGCCGCGCAAATGACCATGGACGGTCTGCATGAAAACCGCGCCGATTTTGTACAAGAGGTGCAAAACGCGGTTTCCGAAGACCTTTTGAAAAACGGTCTGTCGCTGGAATCCGTCTCGCTCACCGCGTTGGACCAGACCCCGTTTGAAGCGCTGGATGAAAACAATGCCTTTAACGCCGTGGGTATGCGCAAGCTGGCCGAAGTGATCGCCCAGTCCAAAAAAGAGCGCGCGAATATTGAGGCTGAGGCCGCAGTAGCCGTGCGCCGTGCAGAAATGGAGGCCGAGCGTCAGCGTCTTTTGATCCAGCGTGACGAAGAACAGGCCCGGATCGAACAGCAGCAGGAAATTGAAACGCTGAAAGCGGCGCAAGAGGCGGAAATTGCGGCCCGTTCGGAAGATTCTGTGCGCGAAACAGAACGCGCCCGGATTGCCCGCGAGGAAGCCGTACGCGCGGCAGAGATTGCCCGTGAAGCCAAGCTGCGCGACGCAGAAATCGCCAAGGAACGCGCTGTTCAAGAGGCCGAGATCGCCAAAGAGCGTGAACTGGAAGTGGCCAATCAGGACCGTCAGATCATTATCGCGCAGAAGTCCGAAGAGGAAAGCCGCGCACGTGCCTCAGCGGATCTGGCACGGGCCGAGGCGACCAAAGCCTCTGAGGCGGTCGCAACCGCCCGGGAAGTGGCCGAAGCTGAGCGTGTGAAGCGCATTGCGCTGATCAACGCCGAACGCGAAGCCGAACAGGAAGCCACTGCCATCCGTCTGGCGGCGCAAGCCGAAAAGGAAGCGGCCGCAGACCGGGCCGAAGCCCGCCGTGAAGAAGCACAGGCGGAAGCAGATGCGTTGAACATCCGTGCCGAGGCAAAAAAGAATGATATGCTGGCTGAAGCCGAAGGTCGTCGTGCGATTGTTGAAGCGGACAATGCCCTGTCCCCGGATCTGATCCGAATGAAGCTCGATATGGCACGTCTTGAGGCGATGCCGGCCGTGGTGGCAGAGATGGTGAAACCGGCTGAGAAGATTGACTCGATCAAGATCCATCAGGTGGGCGGGATTGGTGCTGGTGCGCCTTACACAGGAGCTGCGAACTCGGGCGACAAGCCGGTGGTGAACCAGGCGCTGGATTCGATCATGGGCATGGCGGTGCAAATGCCTGCGCTGAAAAAACTGGGCGAAGAGCTTGGGATCTCGATGGAGGCTGGCGTTGCAGGCGTCACCAGCGGTCTGATCGCCCCCACGTCTGAAACGGGCGGGGCAGAGGCTGTAGACTCCACTCCAACGGCAGCAGAATGATTCGCGGGTAAAACCACCAACACGCAAGCAGGCCGGGAGTTCCCGGCCTCTTCATTTGTGCTTACTTGTGCCTCTCGCGATCTCGTTTCAGCATTTTCCCAATGGTGAAGGAGGTACGCGGCGCATAGACATAGCGTGTGCGCGCTTCGGGTGCGGACCGCACACGCATCCGCAAAAGGCCAAAAAAGATCAAGCCAATATGCCCGACAGCCACAAAAGTGAACAGGGCGCCGGGGCCAAAAAACTCGATCAGGGATGAGGCCACCAGCGGTGCGGCAATGGCACCCACCGCATAGAAGAACATCAGTGCTGCCGAAAGCTCTACCCGCTCATCCGTGTCAGCAAAATCATTGGCGTGGGCCGCAGAGACCGAAAAGATCGGCACTGTTGTGAGCCCGAAGAAGGTTGCAGAGACCATAATCGCAAGCGTGCCCTGCATACTGGCAGGAACGGTGACGGCGCAGGCAATCAGAGATACCCCGGACAGCCAGATCAACACCCAGCGGCGGTCGAATTTATCGGCAAGCCAGCCCACCGGGAATTGTGCCAGCGCACCGCCCAGAACAAAGGCCGCAAGGAAAAACGCAATCTGATCCACCGCTAGGCCGACCTCTTGGCCGTAAATCGGGCCGACCATCCGGAACGAGGCTGCCGAAAGCGCCGAAACGCACACGCCGATCACCGCCAAAGGCGAACAACGCCACGCGAGCCCCGGCTTCAGACGCGGGGCCGAGGGGATTTTTGGCTGTGACGCTTTGGTCATCGTCAGTGGCAACAGTGTGGCGCAACAGATCAGCGCCAAAAGGTTGTAAGAAACATAAGACGCAGGCGGTAGCACCGCGATCAACAGCTGCGCAAGCAGTGAGGCGCTGGTATCTGCCACCCGGTAAAGGCCAGACACGCGCCCGCGCGACGCATTGCTGACTTTGGCATTCAGCCAAGCCTCAATCACCGTATAACTGCCCGCAATACAGATGCCGGTGGCAATCCGCAGGGCGGCCCAGGCGTAGGGGTCTTCGGTCAGCGTATGCCCCAAAAGCCCCATTGCGCCAAGCGCTGTACAGACAGCGAAGGCCCGCGAATGGCCCACACGCCCCATCAGGCGTGGCGTCCACCAGCAGCCGATAAAGAATCCCACAAAATGGGCTGAGCCAAGCAAACCGATTTGCTGATTGTCAAATCCAAGGACCCTGCCGGACAGCGCATCCAGCGGACCCACACCGCCGGTGGACAGCTGCAGCAGAATCACAGAAAGGAAGAGGGCGGCGAGGGACAGTATGGTGCGCATAAGGCCCGACCATAGCGAGCTGTACCGCAATTGCGACTGCGTTTTCGCAATTCAGATGTCGTTTCTGCTCATTTCTTGTGCGGTGCATAAACAAAGAAAAAGCGGGGCACGGCTGCCCCGCTTTGTGTGGTTTGATCTTCTTGATCCCAACTTAGCCTTTGTTGGCCCAGGCCGAGTGATCAATGTCCAGATCCGGGAATTTGGCCGGGTCAAAGACAGGGCGCTCAACGCCCGCTTTGCGCTGATCATCAAAGTCCCGCAGGACGCGGCGCAGAACCGGAAACAGCATTAGCAACGCGAGCAGGTTCACCAGCGCCAGAATGCCCATCATCGGGTCCGAGAAGAAGAAGACCGCGGTCGCACCCGGCGCCACAGCGCCTAGGAAGGTCACGCCGATCAGCACCAGTTTGAACACCATCAACGCCGCCGTGGATTTGGAGAACATGGTCAGCGCGTTTTCACCAAGGTAGTAGTTGTAGATGATCGAAGAGAAGGCAAACAGCAGCACCGCAAAGGTCAGGAAGTACTGCGTCCAGGAACCAAGGTGCTCTACCAGAGAGTTCTGGGTCAGAACAACACCGTCAATATCCGCTCCCGGCACATAGGCGTCGCTCAGCAGAATGACGAGCGCAGTACAGGTACAGATGATAATGGTGTCAATAAAGACCGAGAAGGACTGGGTGATCCCTTGGCTGATCGGATGGCGCACCTCTGCGGTCGCGGCAACGTTTGGCGCGGAACCAAGGCCAGCCTCGTTGGAGAACAGGCCGCGACGCAGACCCTGCGCAATTGCCGCCCCCATACCGCCAGACACGGCTTCTTCAATGCCAAAGGCGTTTGCAACGATGGTCGAAAACGCGGCCGGGACATCGCCAATGTTCAGCATGATGACGACCAGCGCCAGCGCGATGTAGGTCAGCGCCATGACGGGTACAATAATATCAGAAGCTTTGGCAATCCGCTGGATCCCACCAAAAACGATGAACGCGGTGCCAACGGCCAGCAACGCGCCGGTCAGCAGGCGGTTCAGGCCAAAGGCGTTTTCAGCGGCACCGGCGACGGTGTTGCCCTGGAATGCCGGGAAGCCAATGCCAAAGGCTGCGAGCAGGCTGATGGCGTAAAGAACCGCAAGCCATTTGTAGTCTTTGCCCAGACCGTAAATGATCATGCGCGCCGGGCCACCACGGTAAGAGCCATCGTCCTGACGACGTTTGAACACCTGCGCCAGCGAGCATTCCACAAGGCTGGTGGCCATGCTGACAAGCGCAATCGCCCACATCCAGAACACCGCCCCCGGACCGCCGAGGGTAATGGCCACAGCCACACCGGCAATGTTGCCGCCGCCGACGCGACCGCCGACCGAGACAAACAGCGCTTCGCGTGCGGTGATGGTATTGGGGTCCGAGCTTTGATTGTCGCCCTTCAGCACGCGGAACATGCGGCGGAAGTAGCGGACCTGCACGAAACCGGTTGCGATGGTGATGAAGACACCAAAAATTACGAGGAACGGAATGAGCGACCAACCCCAGGTCAGGTCGCCAATTGTTCCGAAAACTGTGTGAAGAAAGTCCATGAATCCTCCCAGTGGTCTTTTTCTTGGCGGCCGTGTTTGGGTGGGGCTCGGCGCAATGTCCATATCGCGCCACGCAAGTTTCACTTATTTATGCATCTTTTTTGGGCAGTTTTTGAAAACATTCGGATCTCACACGCATCGTGTGTTACTGAGGGATCTTGGTGAGGATCAGGGGGGCAACGCGCCCCCCGCAAAATGTCTCGTTTTTTTGCGGGGTTTCAACAAATGGTGGGGTGGGGGGCTGAATTCCGGCCTCATTTGACGCGCAATTCGAACGTGGTGCCGGTGTGACATACCAGCTCTGTGGGGGCTGTGATCTGGCGCGCAGACGGTTTAGTTTCCATCTGTCCACAGGGACCGCGCTGCGCAGGGCGCAGGGCTTTAGGCGGGGATCGGGCTGTGGCAGGTGGCGTGGCGACATTTGCCAGCGGCTTTCTACCCCCGGCGCGCCGCCTTTGTCCGGGGTTAACAGCAACGCCGTGGGAGCTGTGCCGCGCTTGCCCAAAAGGTCGCCTCCTTGTTCCGCCGCGAGATGCAGCCGTCGCACCGGCGTCAGCGCAGGGGGGGCAGGCAGGTCGGCAACCACAAGGGGCACAGCGCCGCTGCGCAGAGCTTCTTCGACCGACCACAGCAGATCTTCGGCGCGTAGCACCCGCAGAAAGATCAAGCGGCTCGGGGTAAAGTGATGCCAGACCCCTTCGGCATGGAGGTCGAGGCTTTGCCAGCTGGGCGAAACCCACAGCACCGGGCCAGTGGTTCTATTGGCGAGCCACAAGGCCAGAGTACGACGGGCACCACCGCAGATTTCGTGGGCGCGCCCACGGGTGAGCGTCACCTCAGGGCACAGGGTCAGATTGTCGCGTGCCGCGAAGGGTTCGGGGCCTGAACAGCCCCTTTTGGGGGCGGCTGTAGACGGGAGATCGGGAAAGGGACTCGGCATAGTCCGATCTTAACATGTTCTCCTTACGTTCTCAATTGTGCATGTGGCAGCAGTGTCCAGACCGGCTTACCACCCATAAGGTTCCACTGGTCCGCCAATCTCGACCCAAGCGTCAAGTCCGCCCCGCAGGCACAGGGCGTTTTGCAGGCCCATTTCCAATGCCAGCTTCGTGGCCAGCGCGGCGCGCCATCCATTGTCGCAGTAAAAGACAAAAGCGGCCTCACGGGAAAATACATCGCGGCCATAGGGGCTGTCTTGGTCCAGCCAGAATTCCAGCAAGCCGCGCGGAACCGAACGCGCGCCGCGAATTACGCCGGATTTGTACAATTCACGCAACACGCGCAGATCAATGAATTCAATCTGCGCGGCCTCTGTTGAAGTTTGCGCTATCTCGGCTGCGGCCAAGGCATCTTCGACGGAAATGAATGGAATAACCGCTTCGGCCTCAGCCAGCATTTCTTGGCTTGTTTTTCTAGGAATAAAAACCATCTGTTGCCTCCTTTGCGTGTGTGCTTCTCATGA
>SPLB01000099.1 GCA_004566265.1 Paracoccaceae bacterium
ATGAAAACCGCAGGAAGCAAGCTGCACCTCCAGCTGCGACAGGAACCCTACACGCGGATGAAGGCGGTTCTTACGCCACTGCCGGTCGGTAAGGGTGCGGTTATCAATTTGTCGTTCGGCATCTCAGTTGTGGAAGCCGTGCGTGACTTTTCACTGACCGCTGCGGATTTCTCGCATACGGATCAAACAATCGAAATGCTTTACCTGGTCGAGGCCAAATCCGCGGCCATGCAGGCGTCGCGACAGCTGAACCTGCGGCTTCAGGGTGCGAAGATTGCCGCCGAAGAACAAGCCTTTACCGACACGCTGACGGGTCTCAAGAATCGTCGCGCCATGGATCACGTGCTGGCTCGTCTCATTGCGGGGGGCAAGGATTTTGCACTGATGCACTTGGATCTTGACCTGTTCAAACAGGTCAATGACACGCTGGGCCATGCTGCGGGAGACGCGGTTTTGCAGCGCGTTTCCGCGGTTATGGTGGATTGTGTGCGACGCGAAGACACCGTCGCCCGTGTGGGGGGGGATGAATTTGTCTTTATCTTCGAAGGTCTGCTGGACTGCGAACGGATCGAAGCGCTCGCCAACCGCCTGATCGAAGGCATTGAGGCGCCCATTCGCTTTGGTAAGGACATCTGCCGCATCTCAGCTTCGGCTGGTTCAACACTGTCCACAACCCTATCCGTCCCTGATGCGGCAGTGCTTCTTAATCAGGCGGACGCGGCGCTCTATGCGGCGAAACGAGCGGGCAAAGCGCAGCACATGTTCTATCACGAGGGGCTTGAGGCAGAGCTTGCCAAGCAGAATACCCCCGCTCTGTCGGGCGCGGTGACAGGGCCGACGGGCCACAGTTGATTGGTACAATGAAATGCTCGCCTCTCGGTAATCGGCGCGCTAGGCTGTGAAAGGACCGGGGCAATGAAACCCCGCAGACCTAAGAGGCCCGCTATGAAAGACAGCCCGCCAACAGTTGAGCTTCGTCCCAGTGTTTGTCCGCTGGATTGCCCAGATACCTGCAGCCTGAATGTCGAGCTGACAAATGGTCAGATCACTGCGGTACGCGGTTCAAAATCCAATCCCTTTACTGCCGGTGCCATCTGCAACAAGGTCATGCGTTCTTATGCAGAGTACACCCAAGGCGCGGACCGCTTGATGTACCCTTTGCGTCGTACGGGGCCACGCGGGTCTGGACAGTTCGAGCGCATCTCTTGGCAGGACGCTCTGAATCTGGTCCATGAGGGTTTTACCCGGGCGATTGCCGCATATGGTCCGCAAACTGTGTTGCCATTGAACTATGCCGGCCCACATGGAGAGCTTGCCGGCGGCTCCATGGATCGACGCTTCTTCTACAAACTCGGGGCGTCGCGATTGGACCGTAAACCGCTGTGCGGCGGCGTGCGCAGTATGGCTTACACCAGCCTGTTCGGTGACGCGGCAGGCATGGGGCCAGAACAGATGGCCCAGTCCGACCTGATCATGGTTTGGGGAGTGAATGTAACCGTCTCTGCGCTGCATCTGACACGGCAGATCAACGCCGCTCGCAAGGCCGGTGGGCGGCTTGTGGTGATCGATCCCAAACGGACCAAAATCGCCGAACAGTCCGATCTGCATCTGCAACTGAAACCCGGCACCGATGTCGTCCTGGGGCTGGCGCTGGCGGCGGAATTGGACCAACGCGGCGCATTGGACGAAGGCTTCCTTGAAGAATGGGCGCTTGGTGCGGACGATTATCGCGCTCATGCGCGCCAATATGACCTAAACAGCGCCGCTGAAATCTGTGGTCTGAACCTTGCGGATCTGGAACGGCTGACCGAATGGCTGGCGGGCGCGCGTGCGTTGTCTACCGCCACCGGGGTGGGGCCTGAACGCAGCCGGTCGGGTGGGGCGGGCATTCGCGCCGCGATGAGCCTTAATGCGCTGCTGGGGCAACATGGCCGCCCCGGTGCAGGGGTTTTTGGCAAGCCTGCCGCCCTCCTGCCAAAAACCACTGCGCGGCTGCAGGGCGACCACATGATGGATCCGGAGACCCGGGTGATCAATATTCTCGACACGGCGTCGACTTTGCTGGACCGGGATCGCAAGATCCCGGTTTCGGCGGTGATGATCTACAACCACAACCCTGTTGCGGTGCATCCCGACCAGACCGAAATGATCAAGGCTTTGAGCCAAGAAGAAATCTTTACCGTCGGCTGCGACGTGGTGATGACCGATAGCATGACCTATTGCGATGTAATCCTACCCGCCGCCAGCCATTTCGAATTCGACGACATCTATGGGGCCTATGGCCACACCTATATCCAACGCGCGGCCCCGGTGATGGACACGCTTGGGGAAAGCCTGCCAAACACCGAAATCTTCCGCCGACTGTCTGAGCGCTTTGGGTTCGAGGGTCCAGAGTTCACCGCCACAGACGCAGAGCTGATGGATCAGGCCTTTGACCTTTCCGACCCGCGTCTGGAAGGGGTGAAACCGTCCGCGCTCCCGATTGAGGATGCGCTGCATTTGAAGCTGAAAGAGGGCGGCCCAGCCATCCTCTGTGCCACACACAGCCCCACGACTCCATCTGGGAAAATCGAGCTGTACAGCGGGGATCTTGAAGCAGGGTTTGGCGCCGGGCTGCCGCGTTACATTGCCGCTCAGCAGGATGCGCCGTTCGTGCTGGTCACCCCCGGATCAGACAAGCGCATCAATGCCACCTTTGGGAATTGCACCCTGTCAGGCGGGCCGGAAGAACTGGAGATCCACCCCGAAGACGCAGCCGCGCGCGGCTTGAAAGAGGGCAGCGAGGTGGAAATCTATAATGACCGGGGCGCGGTGCAGCTGGTTGTCAAGGTTTCGCATGCCATACAGCCGGGGGTCCTCTATGTCGCCAAAGGCGCGTGGCAGAAAAGCTCGGCAACAGGGCTCACCGTCAATGCTTTGATCGCAGCCGACGCGCGCACCGACATTGGCGATGGAGCTGCCTATCACGAAACCTTTGTGGATCTGCGTGCTGTCTAAGGTCCGGTCAAATGGGGCGCTTCTGTTGCATGCGCAAAAACGCAGCAGCGGGGGCGTGTTCTGCCAGAACCAAAAGACCCGTCAGCGGTGCCTTAGCGGCAACGTCGGAGAGATCGTGTTGGAAAACCGGTTCGCGTCAGTCCAAAGTGGCAGCCCGTAGGGGAATCGAACCCCTCTTTCCAGGTTGAAAACCTGGCGTCCTAACCGATAGACGAACGGGCCACTGAAGTGCGTGATGCGATCTCTACGTCGTCTTCTCCGGCCGTGCAAGGGGCAAACTACAAGCAAGAATAAATTCTTTTGGCAACCGGCTGACAACCCAAAGCGCGTTAAAAAACAAGCCAGTAACACCAAACGAGTATCACTCTGTGTGGACTGGCGTCGTGTTGTTGGGGGGAAGTGGCAGCCCGTA
>SPLB01000100.1 GCA_004566265.1 Paracoccaceae bacterium
AGTGCCCATGGTAATATGTGTTCCACGGCTGAAAGCGATGCAAGCAGCTTGCGCCAAGGTGGCACGGGCTCGGTCGCGATTGGCGCTGACCAACCTGTAGCCGGTTTCAGCCTGCAACGGTGCCAGCGGCAGAATGTAAATCTCCGTAATCAAGTGATCACCATCCACTTCGACCATCACCAACGCTTCCACATTGGGGCCACTGTCGGGCATTAGGGTCAGGGCGCAATCCAGATAGAGCTGCGCGCCCGGCGTTCCCATCTGGGTGTCGCCGTGGACCCGAAAACTGCCATCGACGTCAGCCACTAACCCCAGCCGTAACGCGCTACTGTCTGCAGCCAGTTCGTAGATGTCATCGAGAACCAGGTCGTCGAACACGCCGAGGCCGTCGCCCATATTGGCCCCCAGCTTTACCCGGAATGTACACGCCGGATAGGCGGGACACGACTGAACCGATAGGCAGGTTCCGGGGAACGGGTTCGGCTGGATGTTGGTGTGTTGCACGGTTGGGCTTTCTGGCACGGTGGTTTACGCAGCTCTGCGTTGGTTTCAGGTCTTTTATTTAAAACTTACGAGATTTCTAAGCCGTAAATGTGACCGAAACTCGACCTCCAGCGGGCGAGATTTCGCAAGCGCCACTGGTCCGGGCGCCCATGTTGTGCCATCACTCTCACACCGGAAAAATGGGAGGCGGTGATGGACCTTGGAATTCATGGCAAGCGCGCGCTTGTCTGTGCGTCGAGCAGAGGATTGGGGTTGGGCTGTGCAGAGGCATTGGCCGAAGCAGGCGTTGATCTGGTGATGAACGCGCGGGGCGCTGATGCATTGGATACGGCTGCAGGTGACATCCGGGCTCGTTTTGGTGTGGATGTCGTTACCGTGGCCTGTGACGTAACCACCGACAGCGGGCAGGCTAAGTTGATGGACGCGGCAGACGGTGTTGATATTCTGATCAATAACGCAGGCGGTCCGCCGCCGGGCATGTGGACTGATTGGGCGCGCGAAGATTTTGTGCAGGCGCTGGATGCAAATATGCTGACCCCGATTGCGCTCATGCAGGGTTTGATGCCTTCGATGATAGAAAAGGGCTGGGGCCGGGTGGTCAATATCACCTCGCAGTCGGTCAAAGCGCCGATCCCCGTGCTTGGGCTGTCGAATGCCGCGCGGGCCGGCCTTACCGGTTTTGTTGCGGGCACGGCTCGGCAGGTGGCCCAGCATGGTGTAACCGTCAACAATATTCTTCCCGGCATTCATGACACCGACCGCGCGGTCTCGCTGGACACCGGCGTAAGTAAGGCACAGAACATTGATCTGGCGCAGGCGCGGGCCAACCGCGAGGCAACCATCCCAGCGCGTCGCTACGGTACCCGTCAGGAGTTTGGCGCGACCTGTGCGTTTCTGTGTTCGCAGTTCGCGGGCTTTATTGTCGGGCAGAATGTTCTGCTGGACGGTGGCGCGCACAACGCAACCCTCTGAGGGCTGACAGATGGCGCGTACGGCACAGGTGAATCAGGGCTTTTCCCTCAAGGACGAGCTGTTCAATGAGACGAAGGTAAACCGTCTAGCGGAGCTGTTTGCCCCACATGCGCCGGGGTTCCATGCGGATGCCTTCACGGCCGAGGTCATGACCCGGATGCTGGATCTGGAACTGAAGGCTCGTATCACGTGGATTGCAGAGTGTCTGCGTCGGCATGTGCCGGGGGATCTGCCGACAGTTGCCCCGGTGCTGCGCGCGGCGCTGCCGCCGCCCTTGGACTCGACTCTCACGGATGATGATTTTGGCGACTTCATTTATGCACCGCTTGGTGAATGGGTGACGGATCTGGTGACCGAAGACAACCGCGACTTGGGGCTGGATTTGCTGGAAGAGATCACGCAGCGCTTTTCCATGGAGTGGGCTTTGCGCCCCTTCCTGCTGCAATGGCCCGAGGCCGCACTGACGCGGGTCGCTGAGTGGTGCGACCATGAGAATTACCATATCCGCAGGCTGGCCACGGAAGGCACACGACCAAGGTTGCCTTGGGGTCAGGCCGTTGGTCTGCCATTCGAGGCTACCTTGCCGGTTCTGGCACGCCTCTACACGGATCGCACACGATATGTAACCCGCTCGGTTGCCAATCATCTCAACGATATCGCGAAAAAAGACCCTGAACTGGTCGTTCAAACCCTTACCGATTGGCAGGCGGAAGGGCAGCAGAGCCCGAAGGAAATGGACTGGATTACCGCACATGCGCTGCGGGGGCTGGTGAAGGCGGGCCATCCCGGTGCGCTTGCGCTGTTGGGCTATGATCCTGACATGGAGGCAGACGTCACGCTGGCCTGTCCGGCGACCGCTGAAATCGGCGGTAAGCTGGAGTTTGCCTGCGATATCGAAGGTACGAAAGGGGCACGTGTGCTGGTGGATTACCGCATCACCTTTTGCCGCCCCGGCGGCAAAACCTCGGTCAAGGTCTATAAACTGAAACAGGCCAAAATCGGCGCAACTGGCCTGACCCTCAGCAAAGTTCATAGGCTAAAGGCCAATGCATCCACATTCACACTTGTTCCTGGACCACATCTCTTGGAGGTGATGGTGAACGGAAGCGCGCGCGCTGTGGCAGGATTTGAGCTGGTCGAAAGTGCAGGCTAAGGCAGCGTCACAACTACCGTCTTTCTACGCCGTTCTTGCACGGGAGCACAGCACTTGTTATCTGGCTGTCTCACAGCCCAAGTCTAGGGTGCGGTTTCGGGTCGCGCCGTTTTTGCACAGATGTTGATCCTATGACCATGCGCAACGTTCCTTCCGTTTCTGATCTGCTGGCAGAACCCCGGCTGGAAGTCCGAAACCTTCGCCGCTTTTTTGATGGCCGCGCGGTTGTGGATGATGTGTCGCTTCAGGTGCAAAAAGGGCAGGTGACCTGTCTGCTTGGTCCCTCGGGCTGTGGGAAATCCACGACTTTACGGATAATTGCAGGCGTGGAAATGCAGGATTCAGGCCAGATTTTTGTGGATGGTACCCTGATCTGCGATTCAGTGGTTCGGGTGCCGCCGGAGCGGCGTGAAATTGGCTTGATGTTTCAGGACTTTTCCTTGTTTCCCCATCTTAGTGTGGCTGACAATGTTGCTTTTGGACTGAAAGGCTCGCGGGCCGAGAAGCGGGCTCGTGTCGAAGAACTGCTGACGCGCGTGTCCTTGGCGCGCCACACTGACAGTTTTCCGCATGAGCTTTCGGGTGGCGAGCAGCAGCGGGTCGCACTGGCGCGCGCGATTGCCCCCCGACCGAAAATTATGCTAATGGACGAACCTTTCTCGGGTCTTGACAACCGCCTGCGCGATGGGATCCGGGATGAAACGTTGAGCCTTCTGAAAGAAGAAGAAGCCGCGGTGGTTCTGGTGACGCATGAGCCCGAAGAGGCTATGCGGATGGGCGATGATATCGCGCTTATGCGGGGCGGCAAGATCGTGCAGCAGGGCGCCCCCTATAATGTCTACACCAGACCAGTCGACAAAGCGGCAGTGGCCTTTTTTTCAGATGTGAACACTTTGCATGCCACAGTCTTTGGGGCGCTGGCGCAGACGCCCTTTGGGGATTTCTTGGCGCCGGGGCTTAAGGATGGCACTGAGGTTGAGATCGTCTTTCGCCCGCAGCATGTCCGTATTGATTTTGACCGTGCAGGCCGTGGGCCGGAGCCGACTGCCAAGGATGGCGTCGCCGCCCAGGGCCGCGTGAAACGCGCGCGGTTTCTCGGCAATGAAAGCCTTGTGGAATTCCAGATGACCTTTGGCAATGTGCTGAAGGTTACGGTGCCGAATGTATTCCTGCCCGCAGAGGGGCGCGAAATGTGGCTGACTGTGCCGCGCAACCGCTGTTTTGTGTTCCCGCGATAAGTCAGGATTAGTTTTTAAGTGAGGTAGTTTGTGGCGCTGCTGCAGGCTGGTCTTGCATTAAAATGTGATAGGTTTCCCCCAGTTCATAATTGCGTTCTGCACACCCTGCGTTGCGTTAAGGCTGGATGAGGGATCTTCCTTTCAGACCCAACGTGTTGGCGGGTGTGCAAGAGCAGACCTATCCCGCTGTGCTCAATGAGAAAGAGCTAACCATCCTACAATGCAGCCCGCAAGCATGGCCGCGCGTAACGCCATTTCCGGCACAAGATCAACATCCCTTGCCTGGCAGGGTTATGCACAGCACGATCCCGATAGGGCATTGACGAACAGACACTGAAGATCCGCGCCATTGAAACCAACGTCCGCACCATCATCGGCGATCGTCAGCAGGCGCAGCCGTATCTTTTTGACAAGAGAGTGATGTCAGGTAACATCGAGACGAATTCAGCTTAGCGATTTGCCATGTCGTCTGGCAGGCCTTCACTCCACTTTCGCAGTTCGTCTAAAAAGCCCAGAGCGGTTCGACCAAACTCCGTAATTTCATAGTGGACAGAGACTGGCGCGGTATGCATGACCTGCCGACTGACAAGGCCTTGTGCCTCAAGCTGGCGCAACCGTTCAGTAATCATTTTTTTCGACGCTCCCCCGATCATCCGTGCCAGATCGTTGAACCGCACCGGGCCGTCCTTGATGTGCCACAGGATCGACCCGGTCCACTTTCCACCAATTAGCCGCATGCCTTGTTCTATCGCACAAGGCGTGAGGCAGGCTTCATGAACGATGCGTCGCCCTTTGCGATCTTCTTCAACTCTTGCCCGCAAAATACATCTCCGAATTCAGGTTTCCGAAAGTATACTAGTTGTCGAACGTTCCTTGTGTTCGTACATGTGTCATAACCTCGAACCACGTCAAGTTTTTTAGCATCGAACGGACATCAGACCATGAGCAACATCCTCATTCTCAACGGGGCGCAACCCTATCCTTTTGCCAAGGGGGAATTGAACGCCGCCTTTAGCCTGCGGACGCGTTTGGCCTATGCCGCAATGCGCGCGCGCCGATTTTGGCGCTGGGTTTTCAAATTGAACTGACGCAGGCGGGACATGTGTTCTAAGCGGCTTTCATGCCGGTTTAAACGGCGCATGGAATGTCGCACGAGTGTCGCACCGACTGTCAACCGGTCTGACAACTGAACTTTCGGCGGAGCGAAAAAACCACCGAAATGAACGCCCCCAGCCCTTTCGAGACATTCACGCGAGGCGGATCTGTGCAACTGCCGCAGGCGCGAAAGAAACCGACAGGTTTCCCAGAAGCGGACCTTCACACCTCCTCGAAAGATTGGAAAGATGCTGCACTTCGTTCGAATGGAGGCGGAGCGCAGAAAGCAGACTTCGCACAGTCATCTGATCGCTTGACATTCCGGAGGACCTTAGCGCTTTCACAAGCGA
>SPLB01000101.1 GCA_004566265.1 Paracoccaceae bacterium
CATAACCAGCAACCCCGGTAGCGCTTGCGGATGGCAGGAAACTCTCGCTGCATTTTGAAAGAGAAACGGCTCTTCATCTTGTGCACCAGATCGCGACATGGCCGGGTTCAGAAAGCCCCGCATGACGGCAACGAAAAATGCAGACTGACGAGGGGATCTGCGATCATCCGGGATGGCTCAGGACTGCGCATAAAATAGCTCAGAGCATATTTTCGTGAAATCCGATTTCATCACCCGTGAAGCGATCAGATCCGAAATCAAATACTGCGCAGCAATAAAATGATGGCTGAACAGCTGACCAGTCCCAAAGCCCAGGGCCGAATCGCGACGCGCTCGAACCGCTTTGCCAAAGGGTGCGACACCCATATGGCCAAGGGCACCGCTGGGGCAAGAGTTAGGGCAAAGACCCAGTGCGCCCAAGTGAGGACACCCGCCATTAGTAGCGCCAAAATTGCGGACAGCGTGCCGAAGCCGTAAAATGCATTCTGTGTCGCCGCTGATCTGCGCGCATCCGTATTGGCATAAAGAATGGCCATGGGCGGTGCTCCAATACCGGTTAGCGTTCCCATCACGCCGCCAACACCGCCAGCGATAAACAAGGACCCTTTGGTTATGGCGATGGTCAAACCCGAAAGGGTGAGCGCCACAGCAAAGAGCACAACACCGCCGACCACCAGACCCAGCGTCTGTGTGCCAACAAAGGCCGCTGCAATAAACGCAGCAATCGCAGCGCC
This sequence comes from Paracoccaceae bacterium, assembly GCA_004566265.1. Lineage (GTDB taxonomy): Bacteria > Pseudomonadota > Alphaproteobacteria > Rhodobacterales > Rhodobacteraceae > Epibacterium. Next base: position 735 of record SPLB01000101.1, read on the forward strand.
ACAAATTCGACCCAAAAAACCATACGGCAGGTCTCGCCAGATCACCGCATTCCGCGCACTGAAAATCGTTCCGGCGCCAATAAGAAACCCGACCAATATTACGGTACCAGGCATCCATTCCGGCGCAAAAATCGACATAATGGGGGCAGCAAACATGCCATACCCCGCCCCGGACAAACGCTGCAGAATGGTGCCGAGAAACACAGCCAGAGCACAAATGATCCAAGTCACAAGACTTGGTAGTAATACGGGGTCCATTGAGTCGCTCTCACGATCCGTGACCAAATAGCGCCTGTTTAGCAAGCCCTTCTGCGATCATACAAAGGCTAACCGATGTGTTGATACAAATGCAAAGCCCCGCCATTTCTGACGGAGCTTTGCCTTAGTCTGGTGTCTCGCGGTCAGACGTTACGCTCGACCATCATCTGTTTGATATTGGCGATTGCCTTGGCAGGGTTAAGGCCTTTGGGGCATGTTTTGGCGCAGTTCATGATGGTGTGGCAGCGATACAGCTTGAAAGGATCTTCAAGCTCATCCAGGCGCTCACCGGTGGCCTCATCGCGGCTGTCGATGATCCAGCGGTAGGCGTGCAACAGTGCAGCAGGCCCCAAATAGCGGTCGCCGTTCCACCAGTAGGACGGGCAGGATGTGGAGCAAGAGGCGCACATCACGCATTCATACAGACCATCGAGCTTTTTGCGGTCCTCAATGGACTGCTTCCACTCTTTCGCGGGGCGGTTGGTCTTGGTTTCCAGCCAAGGCATGATCGACGCGTGCTGGGCATAGAAGTGGGTTAGGTCCGGGATAAGGTCCTTGACCACCGGCATATGCGGCAGCGGGTAGATTTTGACGTCTCCCGAGATCTCGTCGAGGCCATAGATACAGGCCAGGGTGTTGATCCCGTCGATGTTCATCGCGCAGGAGCCACAGATGCCCTCGCGGCAAGAGCGGCGGAAGGTCAGGGTCGGGTCGATCTCGTTTTTGATCTTGATCAAAGCGTCCAAAACCATGGGACCGCATTTGTCCATGTCCAGGAAATAGGTGTCGACCTGCGGGTTCTTGCCATCATCCGGGTTCCAGCGGTAGATCTGGAACTTTCGCACCTTGGTCGCACCCTCGGGCTTTGGCCAGGTTTTACCCGTGGTAATGCGGGAGTTCTTGGGAAGTGCAAATTCAACCATCTGATTGTCTCCTTAGAACGTCCGCGCCTTAGGCGCGATTTTTGCCATCGAGATGCCGCCGTCGCCTTCGCTGGTCAACGGATCTGTGATCACCGGACGGTAACTCAGTTTCACATCCTTGCCCTGGACGTGCGACACGGTGTGAACCCGCCAATCCTTGTCATCGCGCTCTGCATAATCTTCGTGGGCGTGGGCCCCGCGGGATTCTTTGCGAGCCTCGGCGCCCACAATGGTTGCCAGTGCGTTTGGCATAAGGTTGGTAAGTTCGAGCGTTTCCATGAGATCAGAATTCCAGACCAGCGAACGGTCGGTCACCGAGATATCGTCGAGCTTCGCGGCAATGCCGGTCATCTTCTCGACACCCTCTTTCAGGGTTTTGTCAGTGCGGAACACGGCCGCGTCAGCCTGCATACATCGCTGCATTTCCAGACGCAGATCAGCGGTTACAGTGCCACCTTTGGCGTGACGCAGACCGTCAAAACGATCAAAGGCCTGATCAACAGCGGCCTGGTTCAGAACCGGGTTCGGCGCCTCAGCGTCCACAACCTTACCAGCGCGGATTGCGGCGGCGCGGCCAAAGACCACGAGGTCGATCAGCGAGTTGGAGCCGAGACGGTTTGCACCGTGAACCGAGGCACAGCCCGCTTCACCAACGGCCATCAAGCCCGGCACAACAGCGGTCGGATCCTCGGCCGTCGGGTTCAGAACCTCACCCCAATAGTTGGTCGGAATACCGCCCATATTGTAGTGCACGGTCGGCAGAACCGGGATCGGCTCTTTGGTGACGTCCACACCTGCAAAGATCTTCGCAGATTCAGAGATACCCGGCAGACGCTCCGCCAGCGCGTCGGCCGGCAGGTGCGAAAGGTTCAGGTGAATGTGGTCGCCATGTTCGCCCACACCACGGCCTTCACGGATCTCCATAGTCATGGAGCGCGAGACGTAGTCACGCGGGGCGAGATCTTTGTAGTTCGGCGCATACCGCTCCATGAAGCGTTCGCCTTCGGAGTTTGTCAGATATCCCCCCTCGCCGCGTGCACCTTCAGTGATCAGACAACCGGAGCCGTAGATGCCGGTTGGGTGGAACTGAACAAATTCCATATCCTGCAGCGCGAGCCCCGCACGGGCCACCATTCCACCGCCGTCACCGGTACAGGTGTGCGCAGAGGTTGCAGAGAAGTAGGCGCGGCCGTAACCGCCGGTCGCCAGCACAACCATCTTCGCGTTGAAGACGTGCATGGTGCCATCGTCGAGCTTCCAGCACACCACCCCTTGGCACTGACCGTCTTCGGACATGATCAGATCGATGGCGAAGTATTCGATGTAGAACTCAGCGTTGTTCTTCAGCGACTGACCATAGAGCGTGTGCAGGATCGCGTGGCCGGTCCGGTCGGCGGCGGCACAGGTGCGCTGCACCGCGGGGCCTTCGCCGTATTCCGTGGTGTGACCCCCAAATGGACGCTGGTAGATCTTGCCCTCTTCGGTACGAGAGAACGGCACACCATAATGGTCCAGTTCGTAAACCGCTTTGGGCGCTTCACGCGCGAGGTATTCCATCGCGTCGGTATCACCCAGCCAGTCAGAGCCTTTGACTGTGTCGTACATGTGCCACTGCCAGCTGTCCGGGCCCATATTGCCCAGAGATGCGGCAATGCCGCCCTGCGCCGCAACGGTGTGCGAGCGGGTCGGGAAAACTTTTGTCACGCACGCAGTTCGCAGACCCTGTTCGGCCATCCCCAGCGTCGCACGCAGACCCGCGCCACCGGCACCGACAACCACGACGTCGTAGTCGTGGGATTCATATTCATATGCTGCTGTCATCTTATCTTTTCCTCACCGCATATGTTATAGCGCAAGCTTGACGAGGGCAAAGAGACCCGCGGCAATCAGCGTGTAAGAGAGGGCGGCCACAAACTTCAGTGCGAGCTTCTGTGCGGTGCCATGCATGTAGTCGACGATCGCCTCATCGGCTTCCGCCTTCAGATGGATAAGTCCGACAACCAGCGTCAGCCCAGTGATGATTGCAGGCACCGGACGGGCAAAGAACGCAATGACGTCCTCGTAGGTGCCACCCAGACCAATTGCAAAGGTCACAACGAACAACGGGACCAGAACAACCAGTGCGATGGACGTGCCCATCATCTGCCAGTGGTGATGCGTGCCAGCGCCTGCAGCGCCAAGGCCCGCCGCGCGTTTGCGGTCAGTCAAATAGTTCATGGGCAGGCTCCTTATACCACAATCGCAATCAGAAGGGTCAGGGCGGTGGCAATGACAAACATGCACAGGCCAAGTTTTTCAGAGATCTCGACCTCGAGGCAGTAGCCCAGATCCCACATCACGTGACGCAGACGGCCCAGCATATGGTAGAAGATCGCCCAGGTCGCGCCCAATTGCAGCAGCTTGCCGAACCAGCTGCGCAAGAAACCGTCGATGCCCGCAAATGCTTCAGGCGAGGTCGCGGCGGCAAGGAA
>SPLB01000102.1 GCA_004566265.1 Paracoccaceae bacterium
CGGCGGTGCGGTTCGCGTGAAGGCCAGACCGTTGCCAGCAGGAAAGCGGGCAGCACAGGACAAACCGGCACGGATCACATCTGGATCCATGGTGCCTGCAGAAAGCCGCAGCACGGTTTCACGCGCCTTTGGCGTCTGATCGCGCCGCATCTGGTGGATCAGTGTCAGCACCAGCGCCTCGTCCTGCGTGGCCGTGCCGCGTGTCTCAAGCGGACAGGGGTCACGCGTCTGAAACCCGTCCGACCGAACCTCCAGAAGAGCAGACAGAAGTGCCGTGATATAATGAGCGACCGGCAGACCAATGGCTTCGCCCCAGCGCTCGATCGCGATTGTCTGGACGCGGTAAAGCGGGCCTGGGCACCTGTCGCGCGAGCCAAAGATCAGGTGCCGCACGATCGGCAAGCGGCCTTCTTCAAAGAAATCGTACCCACGGGTGCTCTGCAATTTATCAGCTGCGGCAGTCGCGAGAAGGGGCATTGGCTGTGCTCGGCGGATCAGTGCAGGCGGGATGTCGTGGGGGCTGTCAAGGCTGGCAAGGCCTCCGCCAGTTCGCGCATCCACAGTGTAATCTCTGTCGGGGCGGAGCCCTCGCACAGCGCGCGCAGGGCAATCTCTGCGTGGTCGATTTGGCGCAAACGCAAAGCACGCAGGCCGATGGTGACCTGCGCTTCCTCTGTCGTCAGATGGCACGCGCAGTGCGGACAGAAAGGGGTATTGAACCGAAAACCTGCGTGGCGATTGCGGCGAATGGCCTGAACCGTTTTTGCCGCCAGCGTCGCGATCTTGGGGCCGTTTTGCGGATCAAACAGATCCTCTGCTACATCAAAAGCCGCGATCCATCCGTGCGGATCGCCTTCGGTAATGCCGTGCAGAAATATCCGCAACAGGTTTACAGTTGCGGCATCGGCCCAATCGGCGCCTGCTTCACCCAGAGTGCGGGGGTAGAAACGGTCTTGCGGAGTGTTTAATCCACCAAAAACCGGGCGGCGGCGTGGCACCTGCTGCGCGTCTTGGAGGAACTTCTTTTTCAACGCCTGTGTCATCAGAGATGCCCTTTGGTCCTTCGTTGCGTCCCTTACTGGAGCGCGTGTCAAAATGGGGCCGGGCTGAATTTGGGAAGTGACTGGGCCTGATGTTGTATTAACTGACAAAAATAATCATAATTAACAAGGTGAAATTTGACCGCCCCGATCATTCCGCAAACTCCGGACGTGTGCGCGGTGCTTGCCCCGTGGTCGAGACGCCGTTAGGAACGGCAGGACAGGAAACATGAGAGGGCAGCAGCGATGATTTCACTGGTGGTGGCGCGGGCGCGAAATGGGGCGATTGGCAAAGACAATGACATTCCCTGGCATGCGCCTGAAGACCAGAAGGCTTTTCAGCGTGAAACCCTGGGCGGAGCCATTATTATGGGGCGAAACACTTGGGACAGTCTGCCGTTCAAGCCGCTGAAAAATCGTTTGAACATTGTGGTTTCCTCAAATCCTGACGCAGCAGAGACTGTGGTTTCATCCGTTGAGGACGCGATTGACCTGGCCCGGGCCCAGGGATACGCGCGGATCTATGGCATTGGCGGGTCAGGGATTTACAGCGCAATGTTGCCTATGGCGGATCGTCTGCTGATTACCGAGGTGGACCTGGAGATTGCGGCAGCCGATGCCTTCTTCCCGGAGTTCGACGCGGATCAGTGGGACGTGCTTGCACGGCAAGAGCTGCGCAGCCAAGATCCAGCCTGTGTGATGGTGGAATATCTGCGTCGAAACGCCTGAGCTGCTGTCTTAGCGAAACACAAAAAAGGTTGCATAGCCGGGTTGTTTGCCGCGGTCCGATCGAAGGGGCCACCGACGTCGCAAAAAAGACGTGCTCCCGCGGCCGAAAATAGGTCGCAGGGGACGCAGCGAGGGATTTTAAACCAAACTGTTGAAGTCAGTTAAGGAGCTCAAAGAGGGCGGATGTCGCCGGCCATCTGACGGCCATCGCGGCCCTCGGTCAGCTCGTAGTCAACCTTCATATTGTCGCTAAGGCCGGTGAGACCAGAGCGTTCGACCTGGCTGATGTGCACAAACACATCTTTGCCGCCTTCGTCCGGTTCAATGAAGCCATACCCTTTGGTGGTGTTGAACCATTTCACGGTGCCGCTTGGCATGTCCCGTGTCTCCTTCTTACTTGCACTTCACGTCGTGGATGCTCAAGGTATCCAAGCCCAAGTCGTTCCAATGCCGTGGAGCAGCCAGCGTGTGATGCATCCGGTGCGGCGTTGACCTTGGGCCACGGATACTGTGGCACGCGGTCTGAAAAAATCAAAGATTTTCCGCAGAGTTCCACCGTAAATTGTGTGAAACTTCTCTGAAGGACTGAAAGAGATATGAAACTTTATGGGTTGAAGACCTGTGATGCCTGCCGCAAGGCTTTGAAGAATCTACCTATGGCTGAATTTGTGGATGTGCGTGCAGATGGTGTTCCGGAGCGTGTTTTGGAGGCGGCTTTGTCCGCATTTGCAGAGCGAATTTTGAACACACGCTCAACCACATGGCGAAATCTGGATGACGCAGAGCGCGCAAAGGCGCCGCTGGATTTGCTTCGTGAGCACCCAACTTTGATGAAGCGACCGCTGATTGATGTGGATGGCGCACTGTATCTGGGCTGGGGGAAAGATGTGCAAGAGGCGCTTTGCTAAGGGACGGGGCCTTCTGGCAGCACAATGGCCGCGTCTTTGAAGGGCGCGACCGTTTTTTGTTTGCGATACTTTGAAAGGCGTGCCTCAGGCTGCGGCGCGTGGAGCGACGCGGGCGGCAATCGCATCCAACGACAATGCCCCTGCGCCTTTGAAGACCAGAACCAAGAGCAGGAAGCTCCACATGACGCGCTGATCAACAAGGCCGATATTGTTGTCAAACAGCGCGCCGAAGGGGACGCTGTGGCCGGTGACATCCACCAAGGTCTGAATCCAGATAAATACAATGGTTCCAAGTGCGGCCAGACGGGTGAACAGACCTACCAGGATCAGGAAGGGCAGAACATATTCGGCAAGGGTGCCGCCAAAGATCACCAGTCGCTGGAAGAGGTTCAGCTGGGTCACGTCATAAAGAACGGCCTCGGCGGCGGCGGGGAAGATCTGGGCAAAGGCGCCAGAAGACGGCGAGAATATCGATCCGTCGATTTTGGTGCCCGCCGCGTTCCAGTAATAAACCAGAAGCACAGCCGCAAAGACCAGCCGGGCCAGTGTGGGCACAAAAAAGTCCGCACGGGTGTTCAATGTATGTATGAGATCGGTATAGCGGGTCAGCAGAGCGCTCATTGTGTCGGGTCCTGTTCAATTGGGGGCAAATGGCAAAGGGCATTGTTGCCAAGTAGCAGTGCGAGGCTTTGGCCAAGGTCGAAGTCTGGCATTTTGGCTGCGGCCCGTTCAGCGGCAGCGCCCAGTGGAGCGTCGCGCAAGGTGTTGATGAAGGTGGCCGCGCCTGGGGCAAGCAAGGCGGGCCGGGGATCAAATTCAGGGCGCAGGATCACAATGTCCTGCCCCTGTGCCTGCGGCTGCGGCGCGCCCTCTTCGGTGTTGAAGCGCCAGATGTCGAAAATCGGCCAAGGCGAGCGAAGAACTTGCACCGCCGGAGCGGGAATGAGGCGGGCTATCATCAGCTCTTGGGGAGACTGATGTGCCAGCCAGTTCGGATCAATCGGTGTGCCATCGGCGGCGTGGTAACTGCGTCGAATGGCCAGTTCCAGTCTTGCCATATCCGCCAGATAGCCCAGATGCGAAAGCTGTTTCAGTCCGGCGAGAAACCCTGGCAGGTCCTCGCCATAGTGCATCATCAGGGGTGATTTTGGCGGATGCGCGCGCAGGTAAATGCCCGCAAGCCCGTCCATGTTTTCTTTGCCGAGGAGTTTTGCAATCACCGGAAAACCCTCGTGCAGGGCCTCGGTCAGGGAGACAGCGACATTGTTGCGGTAAACGCTGAACCGGCGTCCAGCGGGCTGACCGTTTCCATCAATCAGGCCTTCGGGCACAGGCTTGCGCGCGTCCAGCATAGCGGCCATGAAGGTGGCCTGAGAGATGGGCGCCGCGTTCATTGCGCGGCCGTAGGCAGGCGAGACAAGGCGGTTGCAGCGCGCGCTGCTTCTGCCTCGAGCACGGGCCAGTCGGGTACGTTGGTGTCCCATTCGACCAGAACGGGCTTTGGACCGGATCGATCCAGCGTGTACTCCAGAAGTGCCCAGACCGGGTCAGCAACCTCTGCGCCATGGCTGTCAATCAGCAGCGGTGCGCCATGGTCGTCGGTGTCCGCGTCATGACCGCCCAGATGGATTTCTCCTACTGTTTCCAGCGCAAGGGCGTCAATGTAACCCTTTGGTGAGAAACCGAGGTTCGTTGCGGACACAAAGACATTGTTCACATCCAGCAGGAGCCCACAGCCGGTGCGGCGCGAAATCTCGGACAAAAACTCGGGTTCAGCCCAAGTGCTTTCTGCAAAAGCCAAGTAACTGGACGGGTTTTCCAAGAGCATGTGCGTCCCAGTTACGGCCTGCAGCCGGTCGATGTGATCGCAGATGCGTCGCAATGTTGCGCCTGTGTAGGGCAGGGGCAGAAGGTCATTGAAGAAACGGCTGTTATGCGTGGACCACGCGAGGTGTTCCGAAAACGACGCAGGCTTAAGCCAGCCCAGAAGATGCTTCAGCCGAGCGAGGTGTTCTGCGTCCAGCGGATCGTCGCCGCCAATAGAGAGGCCAACGCCATGAACCGAGATCGGGAATTTTTCTGAGAGGTGGCGAAGCTGCGCCCTTGGGCGACCGCCGTCCCCCATGTAGTTTTCCGCGTGGATCTCCAGCCATCTTACATGGCCCGTGTTTTCCATA
>SPLB01000103.1 GCA_004566265.1 Paracoccaceae bacterium
CAAAGAGATCCTGCGCGCGCTGTGACGGCGGCAATACCCCAGAGAAACCCACAAGGTTCGCAGCGCTCGCGCAATCTGTTATAGGTCTCTGGCTCTTTGGGCGCACGGGGATTTCCCGCCCGCAAAGCGTTTTTTGCAGGCGAAAGTGGCGTCCACATTTCGCCCAACAACACAGACGGCACCCAAAGGACAGATACTCGTGAGCAAGCGCGCCAAGGCAAACTGGCAATATCTTGATAAGGACCTGCACCGGCTGAACCAGCTCGAGCTGACAACGGATTATGTCATCCGCCCACTGGTGGGAGCAGGGCTTGCACTGGTGTTCATCGTTCTTGCGGGAGTGACGGGGGCTTTGGCGCTGGGATCGTCGCCGTCAGTGATGCTGGTTGCGGTGGGCGCAGTACTTGCCGCCTATCTAGCTGTCAATATTGGCGCCAATGACGCCGCCAACACCATGGGCCCTGCGGTGGGTGCCGGTGCGATTTCGTTGAGCACGGCGCTAATCCTGGCGGCGGCTGCAGAAACCGCAGGCGCGCTGATCGGCGGCCGCGAAGTGGTCGCAACGATCTCGCACCGCCTTGTCCAACCCGACGCCATTCTCAACGGTCAGGTGTTGGCTGTTGCCATGGTCAGTGCGCTGATCTCAGCAGCCCTTTGGGTCAATTTCGCGACATGGGTTGGGGCGCCGGTATCGACCACACATTCGGTTATTGGTTCTGTGCTTGGCGTCGCCGTGGCCTCTTCCGGCTGGGCGGCGATCAATATGCCGATGCTGGGCCTCATTGCCTCGGCCTGGGTGATCGCGCCTCTGTGCGGCGGTGGCATAGCTATTCTACTACTCGCCCTTGTGCGCAATCGTATAATGAACCGCGCTGACAAGACAGCTGCTGCAGCGACATGGGTGCCTATCTTCACCGCTAGCATGGCAGGGCTTTTTTCATGTTACCTGCTGCTGAAGCTGCCTGATCATGTGCTGTCGGTGGTGCTTCCGGACCCGGCACACCGCCCTTTGGGAACAATTCCTGGTTTGTCACTGCTGATCGCAGGCCTTGCCTATGCAGCTGTGGTGCCACTGGTCCGAGCACAGATCAAAACGCGGGCAACAGATGAGAAATCCGTCCGGCGCCTGTTTCGACTGCCGCTAGTCTCGGCCGCCGTTTTGATGAGTTTTGCGCATGGCGCCAATGACGTTGCAAACACCGCAGGCCCCCTGGCTGCGATTGTAATTTCCACTGCTCGGGCAGACCTCACCCTGACAGCCACTCCCTTTGCCGTGCCCGATTGGGTCGCGGCGATTGGGGCATTTGGCATGATGCTTGGCGTATTACTGTTTGGTCCGCGCTTGATTGGAATGGTCGGAACACAGATCACCAAACTGAACCCCATCCGGTCTTTCTGCGTGGCGGCAAGCACAGCCTTCACTGTGATCTTGGCGAGTTGGATGGGGCTGCCCTTGTCGACGACCCATGTGGCTGTCGGGTCGGTGTTTGGAATCGGTTTTTTCCGCGAATATCAAAGCCGCCTCTCCCGCCGCCCAAGCGCCCGGCAGGTCCAGCTGGCCCAAGAAGACCGCCACCGCCGCCGTCTGGTACGCCGCAGTCATTTTCTCAAGATCATGGTCGCTTGGATGGTGACCGTGCCTGCCGTTGCGCTTTTTGCTGCTGGGGTGAGCACCGTTCTTTTGTGGCTTTTCTAAGTTACCCAGTGGCCCGCAGGATTGCGCCTGCGACCCACTTTCTGCCCGCACAGCAGGCACAGCTCTAGGCCATGGCCGTCGCTTCGATTTCGAACATCAACCCGGGCAGGGCCAGTTGCGTCACGCCCAAAAGGGTCATCGGCGGTGCCACCTGATGCGATCCAAACCGCATCCCCATGAGATCAAAATTCTCAAGCGCTGCCCCCACATCAGTTGCATAAACACCAAGTTTCACAATGTGGCTCAGGTTCATGCCTGCCCCGGCCAGCACGTCTTCCAGATTGTCCAACGCAAGACCAATCTGCGCGCGCATATCACCGGGGTGTTGCGGCGCGCCTGTGGCGTCGACGGCGGTTTGCCCCGCGCAGATAAGCTGGCGACTTGCGCCCTCGATCACCTCGGCTTGATTGTAGCCCAGCTTGAGTGACCAGTCCCAGGGGTTCACGGCTTTGCGGTCCATCACGATTTCTCCTTGTGTGGTGTCTGAAACAAGGCTTAGGATCAAACAGTGCCAAATTTTGTCACCTTTAATTGCAAAGCTGCGCGTATGAGCATTCGACACCGACAAGACGCGATCCTGCGCAACCTGCGCCGCAGAGGGACAACAACGGTAGAGGAGCTGGCCCAAGACGTCGGCGTGTCTCGTCGCACGATCCTGCGCGATATTGGTGCCCTGCGCGACGACGGCTTTGTCATCCATTCCGACGTTGGACGCGGCGGTGGATTGCAGCTTGACCCACAATCAATGCAGACCACCGCACGGCTCTTGGTGCCCGAGGTCTTTGCACTGCTCCTGGGCGTGGCCGCAATGCGCGCGGCGGGCAATCTGCCGTTCTCGGATCTGGCGGATGCTGGGCTTGCGAAGATCGAAAAATCCTTGCCGCGCGACAAGGTGCGGGAACTGCGGGCTTTTCTGGACTGCCTGCATGTCGGGAAATTGTCACCGCTTCAGGATCTTTCGGACATGGGCAAAATGGACACCGCCCTGCTTCCGGCGTTTGAAGCCGCTTTTCTGGGCCTTCAGATGGTGCAATTCGACTACCGCGATGCCAAGGGGCGCATGACCCAGCGCTTGGTCGAACCCCAGGCCATGCTGATCCTGCCGCCCCTGTGGTATTTGGTCGCCTGGGATCCGACCCGCGAGGATTTCCGCCATTTTCGCATGGACCGCATCCGCCGCCCGGTTGCCGTGGACGGGTCACGGTTTCGCCGCCGCTCCGTGCCATTTGATAGCGATGTCTGCCCCTACAGCGCGCTAGAGGCTACGCAAACGAAAAAAGGCGCACCGAAAGGCGCGCCTTCTTGAATTCACGTCCCAGTTGGCTCCTCAGACGCCAAGGCACCAGCGCATCACTGCCTTTTGCGCGTGCAGGCGGTTTTCGGCCTCGTCAAAGATCACCGACTGCGGGCCGTCCATCACAGCCGAGGTGACCTCTTCTTCGCGGTGGGCCGGCAGGCAGTGCATGAACAGCGCATCGGGCTTCGCATGGGCCATCAGCGCATCATTGACCTGATAGGGGCGCAGCATATTGTGGCGACGCTCTTTGGACGATTGGCTGTCATGCATGGACACCCAAGTGTCCGCGACCACCAGATCCGCGCCTTCAACCGCTTTGACAGGGTCGCGTTCAATCGTCACAGTGGCGCCCTTCTGGCGAGCCAGACCGACAAATTCATCTTCCGGGTCCAGCTGCGCCGGGCCGGTGAAGGTCAGGTTAAAACCGAACTGCCCTGCCGCATGTAAGAAAGAGGCGCAAACATTGTTGCCGTCACCAGCCCAGACCACTTTTTTGCCTGCAATCGAACCGCGGTGTTCCTCGTAGGTGAGGATATCGGCCATGATCTGACACGGGTGGGTGCGGTCTGTCAGACCATTGATCACCGGCACAGAGGCATATTCTGCCATTTCGGCCAGCACGCTTTCATCAAAGGTGCGGATCATGATCAGATCCACATAGCGGCTGAGCACGCGCGCGGTGTCGGCGATGGTCTCACCGTGGC
>SPLB01000018.1 GCA_004566265.1 Paracoccaceae bacterium
ACTTCGAGACAATCTCTTCTGGCTTCAGGCGCTTGTTTGCCATTCTTGATCCTCCGTTTCCTAAACATAGCGGTGGACCAGTTCAGATGGGGAGGCTCAATCAGCTACAACTTCCGTGTCGTCGCGCTCAAGGAATACAAGGTCATTAAGGGGTATATCGTCAGAACAGAAAATGACTAATTTGGGGAAAAAGAACGAAGCCGCCCGCTGCGGCCTCTCTAAGGTTTTCTTTGAGCGCGTTTTTGACAGCCAGGCAGTTTGGATTTATTCAACAGCAGGACGCCAAAGGTTGCCTAAAGGAGGGTACATGATGATTTCTTATGTTACTGTCGGCGCAGATGACATAGAACGTGCAGAACGGTTTTACTCTGCCTTCTTGCCAGCCCTCGGCTATCGCCTTGAAGAATACCACGGTGACTTAAGCTACCTCCCTCCAACTCAACCCGGTCAAAAACAGGGTTCGCCTGATTTCTATGTAAAAGCACCATTCGATGGTAGCCCCGCTTCGTCTGGCAACGGTTCGATGACGGCATTTGAGGTCGCCAGCCAAAACCAAGTTCGCGAATTGCACGCCGCAGCACTTACCGCTGGTGGGTTTGATGAAGGCGAACCCGGTTTTCGCCCTTCATATGGCCCTCATTTTTACGTCGGATACCTACGCGATCCTGACGGAAACAAAGTGGCATTGTTCTGTGACAATCCGGACGAACCCGGGCGTGACGAGTAGAACTTGGTACTGCCGACATTCGTGCAATTTCCAGCACCCGGAAGTTTGGGTCAGTGCCGACCTCCGCTGCCTTGCAGCGTCTTTACGACCCCTTCAAAAAATCAGGGCAATTCGATCAGATGATTGTATTTGAGATGGAAAAAATGATAATTTTACCCTCCTCTTAAGGGGTGGTTCACCAAATTCGCCGAATTCTAACGCCAGCTTAGTTAGAAAGGCGAGATACATGCAGGTAGAACACAGCGAAATTCTCGAGCAGCCTAGCGGGATCCCCGCAGCATTCTACGAAGACGTGGATGCGAAGATCGCTGCCGGTGAATACTCCAATGCCCTTGAAAAAATGTTGCCGCACGTTCAGGAATCCACCATTGAAATTGGTCTTCTTGAGCGTTGCGCCGATTGCTTCTTCCAAATCCGTGACATGGAAAACGCGATCGATGTGATGCAATACGCGGTTGGCAAATGGCCAGATCAGGCCAGCAGCTGGGGCCGCCTGGGCTTGATGCTGCAAACTGTTGGTAATCTGACAGAGGCGAAAGAAGCGTTTGAAAAGGTTCTGAGCATTGAACCCAATTCTGTTCCTGCACTCTGCGCGCTCAATGGAATTGAGACGTTTGCGATAAATAGCAGTTATGCAGCCCGCCTCGAAGCTTTGGGGCGCCGCGACGATCTGGATCCGCAGCTGAAAGTTGTGATCTTCAACGCACTGGGTCAAATTTGCCACGCGGCGGGCCACCCTGAGCTGGCACTGGCGATGTTTGACCAGTCAAAAAAACTGAGCGGCGGCACTTTCGTGTCAGAGATCTTTGCTGACATGGTTGCTGAACAGGAAAAGTTCTTTGAGCCGGTCACTCTTGAACCTGGCGCGGATGTCCCAAACGGGCTGAATATGGTGTTTGTCGGCGGTATGCCGGGGGCTGGCTGTTCGCTTGTCGAACGTATCCTCGAAGCGCATAGGGATGTGACCTCCATTGGGGAAAACAGCGCGCTTTCAAAAACCTACGGTGCAATGCGTATGCATCTTGCTCGCACGGATCGCGGCGCCGGGCACTGGGAAGCGATGAATTCCCTCACGGAGGAAGAGATAGATATCTTCCGTCAGTTCTATTTCGAGCGCGCGCTTGGTGGCCAAAAGTTAGCCACATCTACGCTGGTGGATGCGCGCCCGATGGGGGTGTTTGAATTTGCCTTGGCACAAAAGCTGTTCCCGAACGCGCGTTTCGTTTGTTTGATCCGCAATCGTATGGACACCGCATTGGCCAATCTCGCGAATGTCTTCTTGGGGGGCAACGCCTATGCAACGGATCCAGGCGCGCTTGCAGAGATGATGGGTTTTGTCGCGCGCTCCGCGATTGATTACAAGACCAAACTGGGCGAACAGATGCGTGTCCAGTCATTCGAAGCACTGGTGCAGACTCCGGACAATCAGATCCCAGCACTGCTGGATCAGGTGGGTCTGACCTTTGACGCGGCGTGTATGACACCGCCGTCGCTGGCAGCGATGGAGCCGCTGCAAAAGGCGCTCGGAAAAGAAGAGCTGTCGCCCGCGTTGGTGGGTCAATGGGAAGACTATAAAGAGGCAATCGGTCCGGTTGTGTCGGAAATGGATGAAGCCTCGCAGGCGGCTTGGAAATCGTTGAAAGACGCTGCCACGTCCGGAACCTGACGCCCGAGCGAATTAAAGGCCAGACTGGTAGCCGTCGCGCAGAATGCGCGCTGCATGCAAGGAAGCCCGCGCTCCATTCTGCGCAGGTTTCCGCAATGCGAATTTGAAGTGCGGCACAGATCTGCCAGTCTGTCATCTTTCAACAGAAAACACCCCGGTCCAGCAGATCGGGGTGTTTTTATTCTTGCAGTGTCCCTGTCAGGGAATGACTTATTCAGCTGCTATCTTGATAACTGGGGTCATAGAATCCAGGACGTCGTCACCAAGGTGACATTTGATCTGGTGGCCGCCTTCGAGTGTTTTAATCGGCGGGACATCTTTCTCGCAGAGCCCTCCGGCAACGTGGTTTTTCCAGCGGCATCGCGTTTGGAACGGGCAGCCGGTCGGCGGGTTCATTGCCGAAGGAATATCTCCCTCGAGGACGATGTGCTCTTTTTCGATCGAGGTGTCTGCAATCGGCACCGCAGACAGAAGCGCTTCGGTGTAAGGGTGATAGGGTGGTGAGAACACTTGCTCTGTATCGCCCAGTTCCACCACATGGCCCAGATACATTACCATTACGCGATCAGAAAGGTACCGCACGATCGACAGGTCATGGCTGATAAACAGCAGCGTGGTTTTTTCATTGCGCTGGATCTCCATGAGAAGATCCGTCACTGCCGCCTGTACTGATACATCAAGCGCGGAGACCGGTTCATCAGCAACCACAATGCGCGCATCACCGGCAAAAGCGCGGGCAATACCCACACGCTGTTTTTGACCACCGGACAGCTGACGCGGCATGCGATCGGCAAAGGCTCGGGGCAATTTCACCAAATCGAGCAGCTCCAGCATGCGTTGCTTGCGTTCCGCATCGCTGTCACCAATGTCGAAAATTTCCAGCGCCCGGATGATCTGACGGCCCACGGTCATGGACGGATTTAGCGTGTCGAACGGGTTTTGGAAGACCATCTGGACGTCAGCAATGGTTCCAGCTTCTCGCTCGTTGATGCCAACTTTTTCGATATTGCGGTTGTCGAGCAGGATCTGACCGTCGGTGGCGGTTTCCAGTCCCATCAGAACCTTGGCAAAGGTCGATTTGCCACAGCCTGATTCCCCAACAATGGCGAGGGTCTCGGACTCGCGGGCTTCAAAACTGAGAGTCTCATTGGCTTTGACAACTTTTTTGTCGCCTCCACCAAAGAGTGCGTTGGCCGCAACCTCGTAGTACTTCTTGAGATTGTCCATTTTAAGAACGACCTTTCCGGGTTCGTTCTTTTCTTTCTGTTCCCCCACTTCCATTGGCGCGTTCCAGTCAATTTCCTGGAACTTAAGGCAGCGGGTGGCGTGCCGGTCATTGCCGGGCACGTCCTCCATCAAAATGTCCTGCGCATCACAGCGGCCTGCCTCAAAATAGTCGCAGCGCGGGCCAAAGTTACAGCCGTTGGGGCGTTCGTGGGGTAGGGGAAAGTTGCCTGGGATGGCGCGCAGTGGGCGTGCGTTTTTATCTGCGCCGGGCAGAGGGATCGAACGAAACAGCGCCTGCGTGTAGGGATGCTGCATTTCGTCAAAGACGTCTTTGATCGAACCGCGCTCTACCGCTTCTCCGGAATACATCACGCACAACCGGTCACAGGTTTCCAGAACCAGCCCCAAGTTGTGGCTGATGAACAGCATGGAGGTGCCATATTTTTTACCAAGGTCCTTCACCAGCTCCACCACAGCGGCCTCAACAGTCACGTCAAGCGCGGTTGTGGGTTCGTCGAGGATCAGGAGCGAAGGCTTTGACATCAGGGCCATCGCGATCACGATACGCTGCTGCTGGCCACCGGACAGCTGGTGGGGGAAGCTGTCCAGCATACGCTTGGGGTCGGGCAGTTTCACGTCGGTCACAACCTCAAGAGCGCGATTATACGCTTCCTCGGCAGAGACCCCTTCGTGGATCATCGGCACTTCCATCAGCTGTTTGCCGATCTTCATCGCCGGGTTAAGCGAGGCCATCGGCTCCTGATAGATCATCGCGATTTCATTGCCGCGCACGTCGCGCAGTTCTTCTGCGCTCATCTCGGAGAGATCGCGGCCCTTGAACTTGATCGAACCACCAACAATCCGGCCATTTTTACCAAGGTCCTGCATGACGCCAAGGGCCACAGTGGATTTCCCGCAGCCGGATTCCCCAACAAGGCCAACAGCCTCACCGGGCATCACAGAAACGGAAAAGTCCATCACGGCGGGGATTTCGCGAAGGCGGGTAAAGAAGGAGATGGAGAGTTTTTCGATCTCAAGGATCGGGCCATCATAGTCTGCAAGTTTGCTCATTTGGGTCTCCCTGGAAGGGCAGGAGAGCGGTGGCTCTGCATCTGCGCCTGTTATTCTGGGTGAGTTATGGGGCGGGGACCGAAGCCCCCGCCAGAAGGTGGCTTAGTCTTTCAGACTTTCTTCACGCAGGCCGTCAGCCAGCAGGTTCAGACCCAGCACAAGGCTCATCAGGGCGAACGCAGGCGGCAGCGCCGGGTGCAGGTAGATCGACAGCAGTTTGCGGCCATCATTGATCGTCGACCCCCAGTCCGGGCTTTCCGGCGGCAGGCCAAGGCCAAAGAAGCCAAGGGTCCCAAGCAAGATGATGGTGTAGCCAATGCGCAGGCAAAAATCGACAATCAGCGGACCGCGCACGTTGGGTAGGATTTCCCAAAGCATGATGTACCAAGTGCTTTCGCCCCGAGTCTGTGCCGCCGCAACATAGTCGCGGGTCTTAATGTCGAGCGCAAGGCCACGAACAATACGGAACACGGTGGGCGAATTCACAAAAACCACGGACACAAACACCACCAGAACACCGCCGGGGATCTCAAAGAAGTCAAGCGGCCAAAAGTCGATCTTGGAGCCCGCGCTGTTGATCAGTGACATATAAAGAAGGAACAATGGTACCAGCACAATGGCAAGATACGTCAGGTTCTTTGACGGCTGAGTCTTGAAACGGGAGTGGAGCAGCACGCCGCTGAAGATCAGCGGGAAAGAGAAGAGAACTACAGCCATATACTGGGGCAGGCCGGTTTCGACGATCTCTGGCGTCACCAGAAGGTAAAACAGAAGGATCACCGGAAAAGCGAGAATGAGGTTTGCCAAGAAGGACAGGAAGGTATCCAGACGACCACCGAAGTAACCCGCAGGCAGCCCAAGGGTAATACCAACCATAAAGGCAAAGAGTGTCGCCAGCGGCGCGTATTTCAAAACTTCGGTGGAGCCCTTCACCATTCGCGAGAACACGTCACGCGCCAGGTTGTCTCCGCCCAGTAAGTACCACTGATAATCTCCCTCCGAAGCGCCGCGCAGCGGTGTGCCGGGGACTTTGTTCTTCATGCCGGACACCTGACTTAGTGCGTCATGGGTTGCGATCATGTCCAGTGAGGCAAAAATCGCGGTGAATACCCAGAACATCACGATGCCAAAACCGATCATGCCGATCGGGCTGTCAAACAGTTTTCCGTAAAGTCCGAGCTTGCGTTTGAAGCCGAGAGATAAGGCAAACAAAGCAACCAGCGAAATCCACACCGGCGTGAACTGCTGAGAAATGCCGCCAACAATGCCGGCACTGGTCCCCATAGCCAGGCCCAGCACGATATAGGCCAGGATCACTGCTGAGGTGGCGACAAAGGCCATGCGCACGCCCAGTCCAACGATTGCGGTGGGGTTTCCTGCCAGTGTAATGGTGCCATCGGCACCTGTGACTGGGCGGGCACCCGCTGTGAACAGGCTGGTGGCGACCCATGCGGCAACAGAGATGGCCAGAAGTCCAACTGCTACGATGAGGATCGGATTTAGAAAGGCGACGGATCCAGTCCAGGTCAAAGCTTCCATGTCAGGTCTCCTGCCTTAAGAAATGCGAATGCGCGGGTTGAGAAAGACATAACCGATGTCCGAGATTAGCTGGGTGAGCAGCACCACAACCACAGAGACAACAGAAATAGCGAGCAAGAGTTCGATGTCGTTGTTGCCGGCTGCTTCCACCAGCGCCCAACCAAAGCCTTTGTAGTTGAACAGCGACTCGACGATAACAACACCGTTCAACAGCCATGGAATTTGCAACAGAATTACGGTGAACGGTGCAATCAGCGCATTGCGCAGTGCGTGTTTAACAACAATGTTCGGGAAGCTGACGCCCTTCAGGCGCGCTGTCCGGATGTATTGCGCAGTCATGACTTCGGTCATCGAGGCGCGTGTCATCCGGGCGATGTACCCCATGCCGTACAAGGCAATGGTGAGAACCGGAAGGAAGAAATTTTCGAAGGTCGGAGTTTCCATTGCCGCAGTTGCGGTGCCTTTGAACCACTTCAGGCCAACAGTTGACGATGTGAAAATCGCGATGAAGATCACACCAGATACGTATTCAGGCGTCGCAGTTGTGGCAATTGAAACAGTAGAAAGCGAGCGGTCCAAAACGGAACCTTCGCGCATACCGGCCAGGATGCCTAAAATTAGTGCAGACGGAACCATCAGGATAAGCACCCACATCATCAGAAAACCGGTGTTTCCGAGGCGGGTTTCGATAATGGACCCTACGTCCTTTTTAAATCGTGTGGAGTAGCCCCAATCGCCTTGCAGGATGCCGCAAAACCGCGGTGCGTCTGCGGCGGCTTCAGCTGTGACCAATCCAGAGATGCAGCGGCCTTTGATGCCATCATCGGTCTCAAGCGTCCAGCCGGGCAACACCCCCAGCCATTGACCATATTTTACCGGCGTGGGTTGAGAATAGCCATTCCCGTCGAGCCAGCTTGCAACCGCTTCGTCGGACATGCGGAAGTTACCTTGCGTTTTGGCGAGCTTCTCCAGGTTCGGGTAAAGGTTGGTTAAGGCGAAAACGATGAACGTAAGGCATAGCGCTGTGAGCAACATCACAGCGGATCGGCGAAGTATAAAAAGTCCCATGTGGTCCTCTGCTGACTGGCGGTCGGCTGGCCGTTTTGCGCGCCCCGGCGCAGTATCACGCCGGAACATTGGCCATTATTTTTATTGTTTAACTCTTGATTAACGCCCCCGCTCGAAACGAAGACGTCAATTTATTGCATGTCTGCGACTTAGGCCGCCCAGCCCCAGGTGTAGTGATGATGCTCGAAAGCAGCATGCATGTCAGTACCAACAAGACCTTGCTTCATATGGCGGTAGAGAGAACGCCAATAAGGCTGGATGGTCACGCCTTCTTCCTGGATCAGCGCTTCAATCTTGGCCATCACAGCGCGACGCTTGTCGGCATCGGCGATTGCCAAGGCGTCGTCGAGCAGGGCGTCAAACTCGGCGTTCGACCAGCCAAATTCATTCCATGCTTCACCGGAGCGATAGGCCAAAGCCAGAATCTGAACACCCAAGGGGCGCGGGTTCCAGTTCGTGGAGCTGAACGGGTATTTGGTCCAATCATTCCAGAAGGTGGAGCCCGGCAGAACGGTCCGCTTCACTTTGAACCCGGCATCGCGCAGCTGTGCCGCCACGGCGTCAGTGGTGTTCTTGCGCCAGTCGTCGTCGATTGAATGGATTTCGTGCTCAAAATCGAGCATGCCTGCTTCTTCCATCAGGGCGCGGGCGCCTGCCGGGTCGAACTTCTGCGGCGGCAAAGGTGCGTATTCAGGGTGCGCCGGGCCCACATGGTGGTTTTCGGCCGCCTGACCAAGGTTGCTATAGCCAAGTTCGAGGCAGACCTCATTGCTGACCGCCATTTGGATTGCCTGGCGAACGCGCTTGTCTGCGTAGGGCTTGATGCCGTTCACCTCTGCCAGCTGGTTTGGACGCACAACAATGGTGGACATGGTGACAACTTCGGACTTCGCGTAGTCGAGACTGTCCATCACGTCGATGAATTCACCGACGGACTCATGGAGCATGTCGACTTCATCGGATTCCAGAGCAGACAGCCAAGAGGAAGGATCTGTGCCGAAGTCAATGTATTCAATGCGGTCCAATGCAGGCTTGCCGAAGACTTCTTCACCCCACCATGTGTGGCCTTCTGCCCGTTCCAGGGTTGCGAGAACACCAACTTCCAG
The DNA here is from genome assembly GCA_004566265.1 of Paracoccaceae bacterium. GTDB lineage: Bacteria > Pseudomonadota > Alphaproteobacteria > Rhodobacterales > Rhodobacteraceae > Epibacterium. The sequence goes on from SPLB01000018.1 coordinate 8,405, forward strand.
TTCGGTCAGCTTGTAGGGGCCGGTGCCAATATTTGCGAGGAAATCGTCGGTTTGGAAGGATGAGTGTACCATCTGAGCAGGATAGTCTGCCATGCCCGGGATCAGGGATATGTCGGACTTGGGTAGCTTTAGAACAACAGTGTGGCTGCCGGTCACTGTGATCGCGCCGTCGATGGCCTTGCCGGTGTTGTCGTCGACAAGCGTGCCGAAACGACCAGCCATGGAGTTGCCCTCCATGTCTTTCTCACACCAGCCGGTAATGGTTCGAGCAACATCTTCCGCGGTGAAATCATCGCCGTTGTGCCACTTGACGCCTTTGCGAACGTTCAGAGTGTACACAGTCGCGTCTTCGTTCACCTCCCAACTTTCCAGCAGCATTGGTGTGAAGGTGCCGTCGTTGTTGTACTGGACCAGATATTCAAAAGTTCCGCGGCTCACGTTGCCGTGTTCGGACCAGTCAAAAGTGCGCGGGTCTTTTAGGCCACGCACGCTCATCTGGACGCGCAGAGTTCCGCCCTGCTGCATGTTGCCGTGCCCATCGGCTTTTACCGGAGCGGTCATGCCGATCATGCCATACGCGGCAGCGGCGCTGACGCCGAGTGCAGTGGTCCGTGTCAGAAATTCGCGCCGCGACAGCTTGCCGTTTTTGTACTCTTCGGCATGCATTTCAGCTGCCCAGTGATTTTGACGCTTTGTATTCTGTGTAGTCATGGTCTTCTCCCTGTTTTTAGACCTTACTGTTATAAGCCACTTTTTTTACGAAAGGATCAACCGCTCAGGTCATCTTTCGGGACTTTTTATTTCGTGGCAAAATTACCGTAAATCCCATTCGGCAATGTTTGAGCACTAAGGTCAATGCGTAGTATCGCCATCTGGAGGTCTATTTGCGACATTGAGGCAGTCATTGACGGGATAGTCAAACAATTCTGCCAAGCGACAGAATAAATTGGCAAGGCACTTTGGAGTTATTGCACTGGATTTTCGCCCGGTGCAGAGCGGGAGCTCGGTCAGTCAGGGTAAGGCCGCCTTTTCTAACACCGCCTTGCACCGGCGCGATGGATGTGGGGGCTTCACCTCAAAGTCAATGGCAGGGTGTCCCACACTCTTCCGGCAAATCTCGACGCAGACCTGCCGCTGGAAAG
>SPLB01000004.1 GCA_004566265.1 Paracoccaceae bacterium
ACGACGGCCCGAATGCGCTGCAGTTTTGCGGCAATGCTCTCAGAGACTGGGGTCGGCTCCGGCTCTGCCTCGGGGAAAACAATGTGATCTTCTTCAGAGGTGGAGCTGGGATCCACCAGCGCGGCGTCGGCGCCCCAGGCGGCGGCCTCTGCGAAAGAGCCTTCGCCCCGAGAAGCTCTCGTGACTTCTGCTGTCGCGGTTTTTTGTGCACCTTCAGCTGTGTCAACGGATGTTTCATCCGCTCGGCGCTGTACATCTCTGGTGGATCCGGCGTGCGCGGGCGCTCTAGAGGACGCCGTCGCAGCCGCATCGCCGTCAATTCCCGCAGCAGAGGTGTTCTCAAGAGAAACAGGTCCCGAGGTGGGGGCGGCAGCCGTTGCGCGGGCTGGCTCGGTTTCAGGTTCAGAAGTTTTCTTTGGTGCCAATGCTGGGGCCGTGCGCAGGTGGATCCCGTGGTCGCTGGTGTGTGCTTCAACCTGACGGGCAACCTCCTTTTGGGCAATGCGTGCCAGCATTTCGGCATCCGGTTGCGGAGGTTCGGCACCAAAATAGCGGTCTTCAGCTGCGAGATCCCGGAAATACTCGGCAATGGACTTCATTGTGTCGAACGAATCCTCGAACCCTTCGAGCGTGCAGGAAAACGTGCCATACGAAACGGTTAATACTTTGTTGTTCTGTACCATCTGTCAGCTCGCCCTCGCCAAGTCCGCGTTCCTTACCCTAAGTGTATCATGGTCGAATTCGGCCCGAATCCGTGTAATTGATCGTATTTTTTTGTGTTTAGATTGTGGCCAGCTCCGAAATCCGCAAGTAATCAAAGTATGACCTCTAAAATTGTTCAAACCAAGGATCCAGTTACCCTCGTCGGAGGCGGTGATCTGACCCAAAGCATTCTTGACGAAGCTGTCGCCTTGGCACCAACCTTGGTGGCGGCTGATGGCGGCGCGGATCGGGTTTTATCCTTTGGCCTCAGGCCCGTCGCTGTGATCGGTGATCTAGATTCCCTCAGCCCAACGGCCGGGCAAAGTCTCCCAGATGACAGCATCCATCACATCGCTGAACAGGAGACCACAGATTTCGACAAGGCGCTGCGGATGATTTCTGCGCCGATCGTTCTTGCTGTTGGATTTCTTGGTGGGCGTGTTGATCATCAATTGGCCGCATTGCACGTCCTTTCCAAAGGCCACGACAGCCCGTGCCTTTTGCTGGGCGCCACAGAGGTGATCTTTCATCTATCGCATCCAATTGCATTGCCTACGCGGGAGGATGATGTTGTGTCGCTGTTCCCGCTGCAGCCGACGCGGGGCACTTCAACAGGGTTGGAATGGCCGATTGATGGGCTGGAGCTTTCACCGATGGGACAGATTGGCACGTCGAACCGAGCATTGGGGCCTGTCACACTGACGCCAGGAGCCGCAGGGTTGTTGGTGATTGTACCACGCAGACTTTTGCAGGATGTGATCAGCGCACTCATGCAGGACCGCGTTTTACCCCTTGATGTGCGCACCACCCGCGCAGACCGGCAAAAATGCCAGCCTTGAAGGTAGGGCCAAAGGCGGGAAGCACATTGGGTAGATCCCCAAAGACTATCTCGTCCGGTAATACCGCGACGGGGATTTCAAGTTATCGCTTAGAGGTCTGCTTCGCAGTTGGCATAAACCGCTGGCTCCACGTCATCAGCAGATGCGCAAAAAGGACCCAACACGCCGGTTGCCGCCAGGGTGTATTTGCCCAAAATGACAGTCAGGGTCCAAAGTGGTGTTAATGGTATGGAGTGTAGTCTTGCAGGCGTTTTCCGGGTTCATCCACAAAAAGCTCTGGCAAGGGGGCGGCTGTTTCAATGAGGTCAACTCGAAAGACGCGAAATCCCTCGCGCAGTTCGCACCAGGCAGTCAAAGTCCAAACGCGCCCCCAATATTCCATGTGCAGGGGGCGAATAACTCGCTCAGTCAGCGCTCCGTCCAACCTGCAATAGTTGAGGCGCAACTTCTGACGCGCTTTGATTGCGGCGCGTAGAACCGACATATGGGCAAAGCCTCGGGTGGCATTGGCAAAAGGGTAGACCGCGAACTTCCATTGTTCGGCTTCGTTGATTGTTTCGGTTGGCAGAACCGCATCTACTTTGGAGGCCAGCGACTGCGCGGCCCGTTTTAGGTCAGGATCTGCTGCTTCGCCAACAATTGCCATTCCCAGATGCAGGGCTTCCAGCTCCTCCACGGTCAGCGTAACCGGGGGCAGGGTGATTGCCTCGCGCACCATATAGCCCACGCCGCGTTCGCCTTCGACCGGCACGCCCGAGGCCACCAGCGTGTCCATGTCGCGATAGATGGTGCGGACTGACACCTCAAGACGCGCGGCAATGTCCTGCGCGCGGTGCAGTTTGCCGTCGCGCAGGATCTGGATGATTTCAAAAAGGCGGTCAGTGCGGCGCATGGGACCTAGCTTTTGCGCGGCTTGGCGCCGGGGTCAACCGCCATTGGGAGGGCCTACGCCGCTGACGACCACAGTTTGGTCTCATGCCACATTTGTAGCGTGCTACCGTCGATCATCCCCATAATCGCCTGTGCATATTCATTTTTCGGGAAGGCTTTGGCCGCAGCCTGAGCGCTGTCCATATCCGCCCAGGTGACATAATCGGTCCAGGTTCCGTCTTCTGCCAGCGACAGGGCGCGGGCGCGAAAACCCGGCTGCGCCTGCACGAAAGCATCGGTCTTTGCGCAGGCTGCGACATAGTCTTCTTGTGTTACGCCTGGAATCAGTTTGAACCGGACCAGCTCAATCACTGCGGTCTTTTGTGAGGTGTTCATCGTCGTATCCTTTGTTTGACGTTTGTGATGCCGCCGGTTTAACAAGAGGCAACTGACATAAACCTGTCAGTTGCCTTCAGGTGCGCTGAAATCTTCTGGATTTCTGAAGTGTTTTGCGACCGTCGCGCTCACGCAGCCTTTGCGTAGGGCGCGACTGCAGCCTATGTCTGGAGGCAGAGAAACGAATTTACGGGTCGGCATTCGCCGTTATTTGCAGTGTGGCCCGATCAGAAAGGCAAAGAACATGCTTAACAATATTGGTCTTCCGGGTCTTCTTCTTATCGCGGTTGTGGTGCTCGTACTGTTTGGACGTGGCAAAATCTCATCCCTGATGGGCGAGGTTGGAAAAGGCATTACCGCGTTCAAGAAAGGCGTAAATGACAGCACCAAAGAGCTGGAAGAAGAAACGGCGGACGCGGCCAAGGACGTTACCCCCGCCGCCGAAAAAGACAAGGCGTAATCCCTTATGTTCGATCTCGGCATGACCGAGCTGATGGTCATCGGCATTGTTGCCCTGATCGTCGTCGGACCAAAGGATTTGCCCAAGCTGTTCCAGAACGTCGGCCGTTTTGTTGGTCGCGCCCGGGGCATGGCGCGCGAATTTTCCCGCGCCATGGAAGACGCCGCCGACCAGTCTGGCGTGAAAGACAGCGTGAGTGACATGCAAAAGGTGTTGAAAACCGCCTCCAACCCGATGGGCGCTGCCTTTGATGGGGTCAAGCAAGCCGCGCAAGACGTTAAGAATTCGGTCGATCCGACCAAATTCGACCCGGACAGCGAAACCGGTAAGCTGGCGGCAGAGCGCGCACAAAGCGCCAAGAAAATCCAAGCGGCCACGGCCCGTGCCGCCGCCGAGCGCAAGGCACGCGAGGCAGAGGACGCCATGGCAACAGCGGAAAAATATGAGGCGGAGTTGGTCGAAGCCAAGGCACCTGAACCGATACTGGAAGCAGAGGCCCAGACGTCAGCGCCATCGAAGGATGACAGCACAATATGAGCCAAAGCGACGATATTGAAGACTCCGCAGCGCCGCTGATTGAGCATCTGGCAGAGCTGCGCACGCGGCTGATCCGCTCGGTCCTTGCCTTTATCGTAGGCATTGTTCTGGCGTTCACCGTGGCAGAGCCAATCCTGCAGTTTCTGCTGCAGCCGATTGAGGCAAGCCTGCGGGCGCTGGGTGACCCGTCGCCAACGCTGCAGTACACCTCGCCGCAGGAATATCTGTTCACGCTGTTCCGCATTTCTATGGTCTTTGGTTTTGCACTATCCTTCCCGGTGATTGGCCATCAGCTGTGGCGGTTTGTTGCGCCGGGGCTGTACAAAAGCGAAAAGGGGGCGTTTCTTCCGTTCCTGATCGCGTCGCCCTTCATGTTTATGCTGGGTGCGGCCTTTGCGCAGTTTGTGGTGACCCCGCTGGCCATGCAGTTTTTCTTGGGCTTTGCGGATGTAGCTTCGGTCTTTGCTAACCTGCTGCAGGGCAGGGTTGAGGAGGCGCGGCTGGATGTTGCTGTGGTTCCAGAGACAGCCGATGGTGTGAAAATCACCTTTTTTGGCAAGGTGAACGAAAGCCTTGATATTACGCTCAAGTTCATCATGGCGTTTGGCCTGTGTTTCCAGCTCCCTGTTCTATTGACCTTAATGGGCAAGGCCGGCTTAGTCACAGCTGAGGGTCTTGGTGGTGTGCGCAAATACGCGATGGTCGGTATTTTGGTGCTGGCAGCATTGGTGACTCCACCGGATGTTGTTACGCAGCTGATCCTGTTCACCGTGGTCTATGGCCTCTATGAAGTGTCGATCTTCCTTGTGGCTCGGGTTGAAAAGAAACGCGAAGCTAAGCTGCGGGCCGACGGCTACTACGATGATGAGGTCGGGGGCGGTTAAGCGGCTCTTGGAGACTATCCTGAATTTTGTGCGCTGGCGTGGTAGCTCTGAGATGAGGCGACCCACGCATGAGCATCGACAAAGACCTTTGGGATTACTTGATGGAAGGCCGACAGCCTGGTGACCTGTTCGGCAAGGACGGGATTTTGCAGGAGCTGACGAAGGCGTTGGCGGAACGTGCTTTGAGCACCGAATTGGACGCGCATCTGACCGAAGAACGGGCCGATCCGCCGCCTGAAGGCGCGAATCAGCCACCAAACAGGCGTAACGGCAGCAGCCAGAAGACGGTGATAACGGAGAGCGGCAAGATCATACTGGACATTCCCCGTGACCGGAACGGCAGCTTTGATCCGTTGCTGATCGCCAAGTGTCAGCGGCGTTTTCCGGAGTTCTCTACCCAGATCATCAGCATGTACCCACGCGGTATGACGACCCGTGAGATCCAGGGCCACATAGAGGAGATCTATGGAGTTAAGGCCTCGCCCAGCCTGATCTCGGCGATCACCGACGCCGTTATGGAGGAAGTCACCGCTTGGCAGAAGGGACCACTGGAGCCGTGCTATCCGGTGGTGTTCATGGATGCGATCCGGGTCAATATCCGCGGCTATGGGGCGGTGTCGGACAAGGCGGTCTTCGCTGCCCTGGCCATCCTGCTATACGGAACACGTGACTTACTGAGATTTGCCGGGCGCAGGTCACCGAGCCCGGTCTTTTCAACAGCTACTTCCCTATGAAAACGGTTTGGCTGGGATCTCAGGCGGGGCGCACGGCCAGCAGCACCAGATCCAGCTCTTCCTCAAGCCGTTGGAGTTTTTTCAGGTTCTCATCAGACAAGTTTGCATTGCCTGCGTCTACTTCCGACAGGGCTACAATCGGCGATCCCAGTTCTTTTTCCAGTGCTTGAATGGCGGAAATTTCTTCGGCGTCGAGCGAAGCAATCGGATAGAGCATCGGTTTCTCCTGAAACGTGGAATGGCTTAACATAGCGTAATTTAGTTCCAAGTTGTCGAATGGCAATTCCAGCCCGTCCTGCGCCAGTGGGCTGGGTGTTGGCGTAGGGTTGCCCCACTCAACAGAACATGGTTTGTCAGTGTCCAAAGCAGGAGACACAGC
>SPLB01000104.1 GCA_004566265.1 Paracoccaceae bacterium
CAGCCGGTCGCCGACCTCGTATTTTTTTGCAAGCTGTTTCAGGCTGCGTCGGATCGGGGCGCGCCCATCTTCCAGCGGGTGCGCCTTTACCACAAGATGATGATGGCGCGGCGCGCCTTTTGCAAACGCGCGGACCACCTCTTCGAGGAAATCTTCCGTCGCCGCAAACGGCGAATGGTCCTGAAACGCGCTGTCATGTTCCAGCTGCAGCAGGGCAAGATGATAGGGGAAACCGCCATTGCGAATGCGCGCCGTGGCAATGCGGCGCTCTATCATATGGAGCGGCATCAACAAAAGGCGCCGCACATAGAGTTGGAATTCCTGGGTTACCGTTAACGCGCGGTGCGGTTGGAAGTTGCCATAGGCCGTGTTCGCAAACATCACGAACCAATGATAAAGTGCGCCGTAAATGACGTGTTGGCGCGTGTCGCCCCAATGGGCGGGCGGCAATGGCGTCTCCAACGCAGTGCGGGCCAGCGCCTCCTCCATGTCCGCAACCGACATCTCCATCAAGCGGGAATGGCCATTGGCGCCGCCGCGTTCATAGGTGACCCAATAGGGGCGCAGGTAACCTTCCTCGAATACATGCACCGTCAGGCCACGGTCACGTGCAATCTCTACGGCCTGCGCGTGGATCGGGCGGGTGTCGCCATAAAGAACAATATCCGTTACGGAGTGGGTGTCGCACAGGTCTGTAAACCGTGACGGCCAGTCTTCAGGCGCGCCCTTGTAGGGCACAAAGCTGGCGCGGTCTGGCCAGAAGATCTGGTCGCCCTTGTTGAACCCAAGGCGATGCACCTTGGCGCCTGCCGATTGTATCAGCTTCCCCAGCGCGCCAAAGAACGGCCCATGCGGTCCCTGCAAAAACAAGAAGCTGCGCGCCTCGGGCGGCAGATTGGCCATCGACGATCTGGAGCTGGGCGATTGGGGTCGAGGCGACGTTGCGGTCGACATGGGGGCGGCGTCTCCGGGTTGAAATAATGCTTAACAGCTCCTGAGCGTCACGGCGCGCAAGGCCTGATGCGCTATGCAACGTCTAAAGCAAAACGCCGCCCCGGACAATCATCGACCTTGGCAATCATCGACCCGGACAGGCATCCAGCTGAGAAATGCAGAGCGGTGCGCCGCGCATCAGATCCACGCCCCCTCTTGAGATGGAGCGCGCAAACCGCTAGCTCTATCTGAAAATTCCGCCCTAACCTCGCGGGTGCACGTCACATGCCCGTCTGTAAACGGGCCCCTGTCAGGAGACTGCCTATGTTCACCGGGATCATCACCGATGTCGGCCGCATCACCCACTTGGAGCAAGAAGGCGATCTGCGCGCCCGGATCGAGACCGCTTACGACACCAGCGGCATCGATATGGGAGCCTCGATCGCCTCGGATGGCTGTTGCCTGACCGTCGTAGCGCTTGGCGACACATGGTACGAGGTGCAGATCTCGGCAGAGAGCCTGTCGAAAACCAATCTCGGCGATTGGACGGTCGGCAAACGCGTGAACCTTGAGCGGGCGCTGAAAGTCGGCGACGAACTGGGGGGGCATATTGTGTCTGGGCATGTGGATGGTGTGGCCGAAGTGGTCGCCATGGTGGACGAAGGCGACAGCACCCGCGTCATCCTGCGCGCGCCGGAAGCGCTGGCGAAGTTTATCGCGCCCAAGGGCTCGGTTGCGCTGAATGGAACCTCGCTCACCGTAAACGATGTGGATGGCTGCGACTTTGGCATCAACTTCATCCCACACACCAAAGAGGTCACAACTTGGGGGGATGTCAAAACCGGCGACCGCATCAACCTAGAGATCGACACGCTGGCCCGGTACGTGGCACGCTTGGGCGAATTCCAGTCGTAAACACTGAAAGGGGGCACCATGGCAGAGATCGGACATAACAACGGGCCTGCCATGGATGCCGCCGCACGGCTGCGCGTGAACCAGTGGCGCACGGCGCAGGCGCAGTTGATGCGCAAAACCATCCCGCTGACCATTGTGCGCATGCGGATGAAGCGCGCGAGCGAACTGGGGCTTGATTACAAAACCTATGCCCGTGTGCGCCAGGCCTCGGGCCGGGATATTCTGGCGCTGTTGTTTTCCTCGAACGCGCTGCGGATCATCGGGCAGGGGGCAAAGATGCCTGCCGACCGCGATGCGGCGCTTGCCCGCGTAAAACGCGCCGATCAGCTGGCCTTGGTCCATCGCCCAAATACGCCCGAAGGTGTTCTGGCGGCCAACCCAACCCTTCAGGACGCAGCCGCAGCCCCCCTGTTCACCGACAGCTGGTCTGCGATGCGCGAACGGGTCTCCGGCCTGATCCAGACGCGCAACTTGCCCGGTGACACCGTCCTTGTGGTCGGCGATGCGCCTTTGGAAGCAGACTGGTACGCCGCTGCGCGCGCCGCAGGCTATTTGACGGCTGAGACCTATTTTGGGGCGCGTGGCTAAGCCCCAAGCCACAAAACCTCTTGAACCCCCGCGGCATATGGAAATTCCAGCCAGCCAAATGCCGCTTCAAGGGTAGTATTTGAGCAATGAACGGTCTATTTCGGCGCCAGACCGATAAACCGATGCTGGGGGCGGGTCTGTCCGCCCCAGACTGCCTGAGTACGCTCCAGACCAAGAGGCCCTGCCCATGAGCTATGCGACCCCCGGACCCGTTGAGGCCGAGCTGCGCGATGCGATCAGCCCGATCAAAGACATCATTGAGGCTGCGCGTGCGGGCGAGATGTATATTCTCGTGGACCACGAGGACCGCGAGAACGAAGGCGATCTGGTGATCGCGGCGGAATTCGCCGATGCGGCTGCGATCAACTTTATGGCGACCCATGGCCGTGGCCTGATCTGCCTGCCCATGACGGCCGAGCGCTTCGACGCGCTGGGTCTGCCGATGATGGCGGTGAACAATTCCTCGCGTCATGAGACGGCCTTTACCGTGTCAATCGAGGCGCGCGAGGGTGTGTCCACAGGCATTTCCGCCGCAGACCGCGCGCTGACCATTGCAACCGCGATTGATGAGAACAACACCATGGCAGCGATTGCGACGCCCGGCCACGTTTTCCCGCTGCGCGCCAAACGCGGCGGCGTGCTGGTCCGCGCGGGTCACACCGAGGCTGCGGTGGATATCTCGCGTCTGGCCGGTTTAAACCCTTCAGGTGTAATCTGCGAGATCATGAAAGAAGACGGCACCATGGCACGTCTGCCAGATCTGGTGGACTTTGCCAAAGCCCACAATATGAAGATCGGCACCATCTCCGATCTGATCGCCTACCGCGCCAAGAACGACAACCTCGTGGTCGAGACTGGCCGCGACACCGTGCAGTCCGAATTCGGCGGCGAGTGGGAAATGCGCATCTTCACCGACCAGACCCATGACGTCGAACATGTGGTGCTGATCAAAGGCGACATCACCACCGCGGATCCTGTTCTGGTGCGCACCCATGCGCTGCACGAGGCTTCGGATCTTTTGGGCTTGGGGCCGAAACAATCGGACGAGCTGCCCACCGCGATGAAGAAAATCGCCGATGAGGGCCGCGGCATCGTCTGCCTGTTCCGCCAGCCGCACAATGCGCTTTATGCCGTGGACGACGAGGGCCCGCGCACGGTGACCATCAAACAGACCGGTCTCGGGGCGCAGATCCTCAATAAGCTGGGCGTCGAAGAGTTGGTCCTGCTCACCGATTCACCTGCCACCAAATATGTGGGTCTGGACGCCTATGGTCTGTCGATTGTCGGCACCCGTCCGATCCTGACCTGATTTCTGCCAAAGGAGGTCTGAGCTATGGCCGGACATGAGCAACATTACATTATGCCACGCGCGGAATTCGACAAACCGGTGAAGATCTTGATTGTCGTCTCACCGTACTACAAGGACATCGCCGACAATATGGTCGCCGGTGCCGTTGCCGAGGTTGAGGCCGTTGGTGGCACCTGCGAGATCGTTGAAGTACCTGGCGCGTTGGAGATTCCAACGGCCATTGGCATAGCTGATCGCAAGTCGAACTTTGATGGCTATGTGGCGCTGGGCTGTGTGATCCGCGGCGAGACCACCCATTATGACACCGTCTGCAATGACAGCAGCCGTTCGATCCAACTGCTGGGTCTGCAAGGGCTCTGCATTGGCAATGGCATCCTGACAGTTGAAAACCGCAAGCAGGCCGAGGTGCGCGCAGACCCTGCGGATCAGAACAAGGGCGGCGGCGCGGCGGCTGCGGCCTTGCATCTTGTCGCGTTGACGCGTAAGTGGGGCGCCCAGACCAAGGGAGTCGGCTTCAAGGCGCCGACAGAGGCCATTCAACTG
>SPLB01000105.1 GCA_004566265.1 Paracoccaceae bacterium
CGAACCGCGGCAAGAGGTCCGATGGAGATCTTTATATAATCCTCTACCACGGGACGTGCGATTTCCCAGATGTTGATGTGCGGGTCCAAAGACCGCGCAACCCCTTCAACGACCACCATGGTGCGTTGAAGAAGGATCAGTTCTGTCCGGGTTTCCATACCGAAACGTTCGGTGACTTCAAACAGGTAATTCAGCAGTCGCCCCATTGAGATGTGCGAGGCATCCATGCCAAAAATAGGTTCACCTACAGCGCGTAGCGCACGGGCAAATTCATCGACGTCTTGATCTGCAGGCACATACCCGGCTTCGAAATGCACCTCGGCCACGCGTTTGTAGTCGCGGCGGATAAATCCATAAAGGATCTCAGCATAGACACGGCGCGTATACTCATCAATTTGGCCCATAATACCAAAATCGTAGGCAATAATGTCGCCATTCGGCGCGACCTTCATATTGCCGTGGTGCATGTCTGCGTGAAAATAGCCATCGCGCAGCGCATGGTTCAGGAACAAGGACAGCACACGTTTGCCAAGCGCGCGGCGGTCGTGGCCAGCTGCGTCCAGCGCATCATTGTCGCCAATCGGGCTACCATCGGCCCAGCCAAGGGTCATAACACGACGAGACGAAAACTCCCAGTTGACCGGCGGCAGGCAAAAACCTTCATCTTTTTGGGTGTTTGCAGCAAATTCAGAGGCTGCGGCGCTTTCGAGACGCAGGTCTAATTCGCCGTTCACCACGCCCTCAAAATGGGTGATGACTTCCATTGGGCGCAGACGGCGCGCACCTGGCGCGCAGAGCGAAACAATGCGCGCGGCCAGGTAAAATGCGTCCACGTCCTTGCGAAAGGCGCGTTCTATGCCGGGACGCAACACTTTGACAGCCACCTCCTGTCCGTTCCGCTTCAGACGGGCGCGGTGCACCTGCGCGATCGAGGCTGCAGCAATGGGGTCGGAAAATTCGGAAAAAATCTCGGACACCGGTTGGCCCAGTTCGCGCTCAACCTCGGTCAGGGCCTCGTCTTTGGAAAAGGGCGGCAGTTTGTCTTGCAGGACGCGCAGTTGCTGCGCCAGCTCGTCACCAACCACGTCAGGGCGGGTTGAAAGGACTTGACCAAATTTGATGTAGGCCGGTCCAAGCGCGGTCAGCGCGCGCGTGGCGGGCGGCATGTCTGGATCGCCGGCATAGCCCAGCCACTGAAATGGCCACCCAAGCCCGTAGGCAACCGCGCGCAAAGGCGCGGGGGCTTCGAAGGCATCGAGCACCACATTCATTGCGCCGGTGCGCACCAGCGTTGCGCCTGTGCGGATAAGGCGGACAATATTATGGGGACCACGCATGAATCAGATCTTCCAGCCAGAGTGCAGGGCGACAATTCCCATCGACAGGTTGCGGTACTTGGCGTTTTCAAATCCTGCCGCGCGCACCATATCGAGGAAGGTTTCCTGATCCGGGAATTTGCGGATCGACTCTACAAGATATTGGTAGCTGTCATAGTCACCCGCGATCATCTGGCCCATACGCGGGATGACATTAAAGGAATAGAGGTCGTACAGCTTTTGCAGGCCATCATTGGGCAGCTGCGAAAACTCCAGCACCATCAGGCGACCACCGGGTTTCAGCACCCGGTAGGCCTCGTTCAGGGCGTCCTGCGGGCGGGTCACGTTTCGGATGCCAAAAGAGATGGTGTAGACATCAAAGGTGTTGTCCTTGAACGGCAGCGCCATCGCATCGCCTGTAACCCAATCAAGGCTATCGGCCATCTGGTCCGCCTCAGCGCGCAGACGGCCCTCTTCCAGCATTGGATGGGTCAGGTCGAGAACGGTGGAATGCCCGGAGCCCGCGCGTTTCAGGAAGCGGAACGAAATGTCGCCAGTGCCGCCCGCCACATCCAGAAGCTTCTGACCGGGACGCGGCGCCAGCCAATCCATCATCGCGTCTTTCCAGACACGGTGAATGCCAACGCTCATCACATCGTTCATAATGTCGTATTTGGAGGCGACCGAGTTAAAGACCCCTTGCACGCGCCCTGCTTTTTCGTGTTCGGGCACGGTTTCGAAACCAAAATGGGTGGTGCTGTCAATTTTCTCGGTCATGCGCCTTGCCGTCCTTGATGTTTCGCTCTTGTTATAGAGCGCTGACAGGGCGGCACAATACGCCCAAGTGTACGAGGAGCACGTAATGCCTGAATTGCCCGAGGTCGAGACGGTGATGCGCGGTTTGCGACCTTCGATGGAAGGTGCGGTGATCCAAACCGCGAAAGTGCGCCGCCCGGATCTGCGCTGGCCCTTTCCTGACCGTATGGCAGAACGCCTGTCTGGCGCTCGGGTTTTGGCCATGCGGCGACGGTCAAAGTACATCCTCATGGAGCTGGACACGAACGAGACGCTGCTGATCCATCTTGGTATGTCTGGGCGCATGACCGTGTCGGGTGACCCTCTGGGACAGTTTGTGCATGATCACCCCCAGCAGCAAAAGCACGACCATGTTATGTTCGACATGGACAATGGTGCGCGCATTACCTTCAACGATCCACGCCGATTTGGAGCGATGGATCTCTTGGACACGGCAACGGCTGAAGACAGCAAACTGCTTTCGGTTCTGGGGCCTGAACCTTTTGCCAATGACTTTAACGAAGATCACTTGGTCACCGCCTTCAAAGGTAAGAATACACCCATCAAAACCGCGCTTCTTGATCAGGGAATCATCGCTGGGCTCGGAAATATTTACGTCTGCGAAGTTCTGTTCCGTGCGGCAATTTCACCCAAACGCAAGGCTGGCCAAATATCTGCCGCGCGCATAGCGACGCTTGTCCCGATCATTCGGGACGTGCTGAGTGATGCCATCGACGCGGGTGGATCTTCGCTAAGGGATTTTCGACAAGCCAATGGAGAGCTTGGATATTTTCAGCATTCGTTTGACGTTTATGGACGCGAGGGAGAGCCCTGTCGGCGTGAGGGTTGCGGTGGTCGCGTGAGCCGGGTCATGCAAGGTGGCCGCTCATCCTTCTACTGTGGCAAGTGCCAAAGATAGCTTGAATGAAGCGCTTCCCGTGGTAAGGACTCATTCCTGAGAGAAACAAGTGAAAGCGAATTATCATGGCTTATGAGACGCTCAACGTAGATATTCAGGACCACGTCTGCACCATCAAGCTGAATCGGCCTGAGGCGTTGAATGCGCTCAACAGCGTTCTCGTGAGCGAGCTGTGCGCTGCTCTGGAAGAGGCTGACACCAGTGAGAAGGTGCGCTGCATTATCCTGACGGGGTCCGAGAAGGCCTTTGCTGCGGGCGCCGATATCAAAGAGATGTCTGAACTGACCTATGTGGAAGTTTTCTCGTCCAATTTGTTTGCCAGCGCGAATGACCGCATCGCAGCGATCCGCAAGCCGATTATTGCGGCTGTCGCAGGTTACGCCCTGGGTGGGGGCTGCGAATTGGCGATGCTGTGCGATTTCATTATTGCTGCAGACAACGCCAAATTCGGACAGCCAGAGATTAATCTGGGAGTGATCGCAGGCATTGGGGGGACGCAACGCCTGACGCGTTTTGTGGGCAAGTCAAAATCCATGGACATGAATCTGACCGGTCGTTTTATGACCGCAGAAGAAGCCGAACGCTCCGGTTTGGTGTCGCGTGTGGTTCCGGCAAAGAAACTCATGGAGGAGGCCACAGGCGCGGCCCATAAAATCGCTGAAAAGTCGCTACTCACCGCAATTGCGGTTAAGGAAGCGGTGAACCGTTCCTACGAGTTGCCGCTGAACGAGGGATTGCTGTTCGAGCGGCGGGTCTTCCATTCGATGTTTGCGACCGAAGATCAAAAAGAGGGCATGGCCGCTTTCTTAGAAAAGCGTGAAGCGCAGTTCCGTGACAAGTAACCAACCGGATTAGTCTCGAGACCTTCCGGAGAGGTGGCCGTGAGTTGACTATGGCAAAAGGATAGGGCGGCAGCGACCGAACCGGGACCGGCCGTTTCGCATTGTAGGAGTTCATTCCTTCTGTGGGCTCCGACTCACTTGCCAAACCCCGCCCTTTCCGGTATCGGCATGCGTCATATATGCGCGTGCAGCCCGCTTGGCTAGAAACACACCGGTGGATCAGATCCGGGTTGAGTCTCAGTTTGGCTTGGCATGCGCCTTTTTTGAAACGAACCCAAAGATAAGGTCCAACACCATGGCAAACAGCCCTCAGGCCAAGAAGCGCGCACGTCAGAACGAAAAACGCTTCGAAGTTAATAAAGCTCGTCGTTCGCGCATCCGCACTTACCTGCGTAAAGTTGAAGAGGCTATCGCATCTGGCGACAAAGAAGCAGCGACTGCTGCGCTGCGCGCCGCCCAGCCGGAACTTATGCGTGGCGTCACCAAAGGTGTTTACCACAAGAACACCGCATCCCGGAAAGTATCTCGTCTTGCAGCCCGCGTTAAAGCGCTGGGTTGATTTCAAACGGACCCGTGACGGTTTTGCTGAATTAATCGTTCCTTCCCCAGACGGGGAAGGAAGTGGCGGGATCTAAAATCAATAGGCGTCGCGACCAGCGGCGCCTTTTCTTTTTTCCGGATTCTATTCTTCCCCCAAAAAGCATGGGGATTCTTTGTGAGAGATTCCGGAGTCAACATCAGAGTTCAGTTGCCGCCGGCCGCTTGGAATTGCTACCACTGTTTAGGCGATTCATTCGCTGGGGGGACAGGCTGCCAAAGGCGATTCTAACGGGCATTAGGACCGCCATAAGCTTTTCATATTGTGCCTGAAAGACCTGTGTCTTTTGGTAGGATAAGAAGCTGTTTTGCCACTTCCGGAGACCCTTGTGGTTCTACGGTGGTGTGTAACCTGTCCTTTTCGGTGAGCTCGAGTCGAGCGTTTTACGCGTCGGATGTGTGTGTTCCGCGCGTGGTGACGTTTTTCATATTGGGAAACATGCCTACGGCTGTCTTTGTTGCAAAGTCAGTCAACGCTCTCTCTGTGCTTGATCGCTGTGGGGCGACGTCGGTTGTTTCGACACTAAGACGAGAAAGAAAAGGTCCCTCTTCTGTTGGGGCCGAAACGGTAGGAATTGCGTGAGGCGCAGCATGAACGAAGACACCTGGGGCCAACTAAGAAACCGCTTACTGAAGACGGTCGGGCAAAACAACTATACGACTTGGATTGAACCACTGGAACTGGAGCGCGTGGATGCTGGTGTGGCCACCTTCCAGGTTCCGACGAACTTTATGGGCAACTATGTCAGTCAGAACTTTTCTGATCTGATCCTGCATGAATTCTCGCTCTCGGGAGAGCCAGTGCAGCGTCTGGCTTTTAAAGTGGCTGCAAATTCTTCGACACGCCCCGTTCCATCTGCGCCTGCCAAGCCTGCTGCTGTCTCGAGCCCGGGTCGCGGGACATCCGGAACGATGGAGGCGGCTGTATCCGAGAAATCCCCCTTGGAAGATCTTCAGGCGGCTCCGCTTGATCCGCGATTCAAATTCGACAGCTTTGTTGTCGGCAAACCCAACGAGTTGGCGCATGCTGCCGCGCGCCGCGTTGCCGAAGGCGGACCCGTCACCTTTAACCCGTTGGTGTTGTATGGGGGCGTCGGACTGGGTAAAACCCACCTGATGCACGCTATTGCCTGGGAGCTGACCGAAAAAAACCCACAGTTGAACGTCCTTTATCTGTCGGCGGAACAGTTCATGTACCGGTTTGTGCAGGCTCTGCGTGAACGGCGCATGATGGACTTCAAACATTTGTTCCGCTCTGTGGACGTGTTGATGGTGGATGATGTTCAGTTTATTGCGGGAAAGGACTCCACTCAGGAAGAATTCTTCCACACCTTCAACGCGCTGGTGGATCAAAACAAGCAGATCATTATCTCTGCGGACCGTGCGCCGGGTGAAATCAAAGATCTGGAAGACCGTGTCAAATCCCGCTTGCAGTGCGGTCTGGTCGTGGATCTGCACCCAACCGACTATGAGCTACGTCTGGGCATCCTGCAAACCAAAGTGCAACAGAACCGCCAGACCTACCCGGACCTGAAGATCCAAAGCGGTGTATTGGAACTGCTCGCACACCGCATTTCGACCAACGTCCGTGTTCTTGAAGGCGCACTGACGCGCCTATTCGCCTTTGCCTCCCTCGTCGGCCGCGAGATCGACATGGAACTGACGCAGGACTGCCTGGCTGATGTTCTTCGCGCGTCTGAGCGAAAGATCACTGTTGAGGAAATCCAGCGTAAAGTTTCGGAATACTACAACATCCGCATGTCCGATATTATCGGCCCGAAGCGTCTTCGTTCTTACGCACGTCCACGTCAGGTTGCGATGTATCTGTGCAAACAGCTGACCAGCCGCAGCCTGCCGGAAATCGGTCGTCGTTTTGGCGGTCGCGACCACACAACCGTCATGCACGGGGTGAAACGTATCGAAGAGCTGAAGACCATCGACGGGCAAATCGCCGAAGATGTGGAAATGCTGCGCCGCGCGCTTGAGGCGTAAATCAAGCAAACAGCAGGTCGCGCCTCGGTTTGGTCTGCTACCAGGTGGCTCCGGTTGCCCGCCGGGGCTCTTTCTTCGGTTGATTGGCCAGAGCTAAGTGTGCCTTGCGCAACACCGCATTGACCATGGGCAGTGTTTGTGGCGATGCGCCGGGGTCACCTCTTGACGGTTCTATAAAACCTTAGAAGAAATCTACAAAAAGCCTTGTGTCACAGACGCGAGGCGGTAACCTGCCGGTCCCTACCAACGTTGGGGCGGCAGGTTACCGCCCGCAGAAACAGCCAAAACGCAGGGACCCCGGTTCGGGACGCCAGATGAAGAGGAATGACGGATATGAGAATCAGCATTGAACGCGGCACCCTGCTCAAGGCCGTGGCCCAAGCGCAGTCGGTGGTCGAACGC
>SPLB01000106.1 GCA_004566265.1 Paracoccaceae bacterium
CAAAGTTTTACTGCGAGCTTCTGTCGCGTGTGGCAGCCCCGGAAACACCGCCGGAAAAGATCAAACGCGCAGCAACAGCGATGCTTCCGCTCCTCGAGGGATATTGCATTACGAAAGGTTCCGTCGATTTACCCCCAGACACGATCGCGCAAGATTGGTCCAAGATGGTCGCAGCACTCTTGGATTGATGATAGAGCGTGCCTGACGTCAGCTCTCGTGAAACAGAGGACTCATACCTAAAGACCAAGATGACCAAGGCAGCTGTATGAGCTCCTCAGGGACCACGCTCAGTGGAACGCTCCAGCATTCTGCGCCCTGGCGGGTTCCTAACGCCCATTGAACGCGATCTTCGCACATGATCGCGAGATGGCCTTTCAAGGAATGCCGCCCTCGCGCGGAGCGCTTCTATTTCATACGCCGTGTAGCTCGGCAGCGGGCTTCAGGCGGGGCGTCCAAGAACGGGATTATCTTGTACTCTGCCTGTCTCCAGCTCGGCGCGGTAGATGGATAGCGGGCGGCCGGGTCGCTGTCCTCGAATTCGGTCCGCGCGGCCTGTCTCTATCTCACCGGGAGTGTCAGGGCAGTTTCTCTAGGTGCCCTAAAATCACTTTCCCAAACTATGGTATTGACGACTGACACGCTGGTCACATGAGGTTTCGTGTAGTGTGGCCGCTGTCTTCCATTATTTTGAGGCAGCAAGCACCTCCACCTCTACTTTGAATTCCGGCTTTGTGAATCCGGATACAATCAGCAGAGTGGAGCTGGGCAATCTGTCCGTCGCGCCGATGAATTCATCGCGGGCGCGCATGTAGGCTGGGAAGTACTCCCGGTCTGTGACGTAAGCTGAGATATGCGCGACCTGTTGGGATGTCATGCCACAGTCTTCCAGGATGCGGGCGATGTTTTCAAAGCAGACTACAGCCTGCGTATAGGCATCTTCTGGGATGCTGCCGTCTCGCCGAATCCCCAACTGACCCGACGTTTGCACAAGTCTCGCCCCGCGAGGAATTTCGGTGCCGTGGGCATAGCGGCCAAAGGGCTCGTGCACATTGTTTGGGCTCAAGGCTCTCATTTTAATCCCCTTTTTCGATAGTTCATTTTTTGACCTTGCCAGTTGTTCGATTGTCTGTAACCGTAATGTGCACATCTCTGGCACAGATTGGATCTAAGGGCCACGCAACACTGTTCTCGTTAAGGAGGGTGGATAAATGAAGCGTGTCCTGTTGGTGCGGCACGGCGATGAGCCGGCGGATGACAGAGTGGTCACCTGGCTGACTTCGGCTGGGTACGAGATCGATACACGCAAACCTTTTGATGGTGATCTTCTGGGCGCGCCGGACAAAGAGCTTGCTGGCACTGTCCTTTATGGCGGCCCGTTTGACGTATACGAGACAGAGAAGCATCCGTTCCTGAAAGAAGAATATCGCTGGATTCAGGCTTGCCTTGATGCGGATGTCCCAATGCTGGGTATCTGCCAGGGCGCCCAGATGATTGCGTTCCAGCTGGGGGCATGGGCAGGCCCGCGTGCGGATGAGACTTTCGAGTTTGGCTATTACCCAATCGACCCAACAGAACACGCCGAAGGTTTCCTTGATGCACGGCTTCAGGTGACGCAGGCGCATTTTCACACTTTTGACCTGCCAAAAGGGGCTGTGCGACTCGCAGGCAATGAAAATTACGAAAATCAAGCGTTTCGCTGGGGCGACAAGGTCTTTGGATTTCAGTTCCATCCGGAGGTGACGATCGAAGGGTTTCGCCGCTGGCAAAAAGAAAAGTGGAATGTATACGGTCGACCGGGTGCGCAAACCCCTGAAGAACAGACTCGGCTTATGCATCAGCATGACGCTGCGCAGGCGGATTGGTTCTATGGGTTTTTGGACAGTTTTTTTGGAGTGGCCTCGTGACTTTACAAGGGTATTGGGCAGATCAGAAAGCGCCAGTCTTTCGCAAATTGCCAGATGACTTAGTGGCTGTGCTGCCCATTGGGGCCATCGAACAACACGGACCGCATTTGCCAGTATCTGTCGACCGCGATTTAGCATCAGAGATAGCGACCCGCAGCCTCAGTTGTCTATCGGCAACCCAAAGCGTGCTTGTTTTGCCGGTTCTTTCAATCACCAAAAGCGGCGAACACGATCGCCATCCCGGTACACTTAGTCTTTCCGCAGACACTTTACTGGCCATGCTGCGAGACATTGGAGCTTCTGTTGCGCGGGCGGGTGTCAAGCGACTGGTGCTTCTAAACGGCCATGGCGGCAATGCAGCGGTTCTGGACATTGTGGCGCGGGATCTGCGCATTGCTCATGACATGACCGTAGCGGTGTGTTCGTGGTTCGGTTTCGCGGACGTTGACGACATTATCCCTGCAGAGGCACTGGCGGTCGACCTGCATGCGGGAGAGATCGAGACATCGGCCATGTTGGCCGCTCGTGGCGACTTGGTCGATATGGATAAGGCCAAGAATTTCGTCCCGGAAATGCTGAATTGGCAACAGTCGAACCGCTTTACTGGGCTCACAGGTGAACCAGCCCGGCCGGGGTGGATCATCGATGATTTGAATGACGATGGCGCCTGTGGTAACGCATCTGCTGCCACCGTTGAGAAAGGCGAACAGATGTTGGCCAGGGCTGGGACCAACTTTGCATTTTTTCTCGATGAATTCTCACGCTT
The DNA here is from genome assembly GCA_004566265.1 of Paracoccaceae bacterium. GTDB lineage: Bacteria > Pseudomonadota > Alphaproteobacteria > Rhodobacterales > Rhodobacteraceae > Epibacterium. Next base: position 2,671 of record SPLB01000106.1, read on the forward strand.
CAAATTGGGGGGCGGCGTTTGACCGAAATCTGTACGCATGAGGCCGTTTTGCGGAACGTCAAAGTTCCCTTGTCGCTTCTGGCGCGGCCGGAGCGTTTTGGTGACCAAAGGGATCAAGATTGTCTGTCTGGAGATCTGGTTATCCGTGCGGGCAAGGCGGTTGGTCTGACCGCAGCCTCCGAAGCTGAGGCGCCGGCACGGCTGGTACTGCCGCGTCTGACCGAATGCCATGTGCATTTGGACAAATGCCATACGATCAGCCGGATGGAGGGCGTCGGCGGTGATCTTATTGCTGCCATAGAAGCGCAAGCCGCCGACCGCCAAAACTGGACTGCAGACGACATCCGCGCGCGGGCGGCGCGTGGGCTTGACGAGTTGATTTCTGCAGGCTGTGGTGCAATCCGCAGCCATGTGGATTGGGGCGCTGAAATATCCCCGTTGGCGCCTGCGCCGTCTTGGAAGGTTCTGTGCGAATTGGTGCAAGAGTATCAAAATAAAGCCACAGTGCAGCTTGCTGCCCTGACCGGAGCGGATGACATGGCCGACCCCGAGGTCGCTGATGTCATTGCACGCCAGGTTGCCTCAGCGGGTGGTGTACTGGGCGTGTTTATTCTGGATCATCTTGGGCGCCGGGAGGGTATCCGTAATGCCTTCGCGGTGGCAGAAAAGTACCAACTGGCGCTCGACTTCCATGTGGACGAGGGACTGAAGCCGGGGCTTGACGGGCTGGACATCATTGCCGATGAGGCGATGAGGACGGGATTTCAGGGACCGGTTCTGTGTGGTCATGCCTGCAGCCTGATGAACATCGGTACAGACGCCCTGAAGCCACTTGCAGAGAAACTGGCGCGGGCCGGGGTTGCGGTTGCCTGTCTGCCGTCGTCCAATCTTTATCTTCAAGGCCGCGGTGACGGCACACCGGACCGTCGTGGCCTAACCCGCGTGCGCGAGCTTCTTGATGCGGGTGTCCGGGTTCTGGCGGGCACGGACAATGTGCGCGACGCGTTCTGCCCGCTTGGCCGGCACGACCCGCTTCACTCGCTGGCTCTGGCCGCGCTGGCGGCCCATCTTGATCCACCGTATGGCCAATTTCTTCCTATGATCACCACCAACGCCGAACACGCGCTTGGCCTTGCGCCCACTTATGTCGACGGGGCTGCAATTGGGGATCTCCTCTTGTTCGACGCTGCAACAACGCCTGATCTGCTGGCCGGGGGGGGTGCCCCCTTAGCGTTGGCGGATGCGATAAAAGGAGAGCTGCAATGACATCAATATCCGGAAAAAGCGATCTGGATTGGGCGCGCTTCGCAGAACGGCTGGCGCCAGTTGAAGTGATCACCGAACCCGTGCTTATCAAAAAACGCTCACGCGATTTTTTCTGGTACAGCCCCATCCTCAATGAAGAACTGAAAAAGTGCTTCGGAGATCTGGTTGCGGTGCCTCGCAATGCCGAAGAGATGAAACATTGCCTTCGGCTGGCGTATGACGCAGAAGTACCCGTTGTCCTTCGCGGTGGCGGAACAGGCAACTATGGGCAGGCGGTGCCGCTCTCGGGGGGGCTGATTATTGAGACCACCGCAATGAACAAGGTCTTGGAAATCGGTGATGGCTTTGTGCGGGTCGAGGCCGGGGCCCTTATGGTTGACATAAATCGCGCCCTGGCCGAAAGCGGCCAGGAAATGGCGATGTTCCCCTCGACCCATGAAATCGCAACTATTGGTGGCTTTGTTGCGGGCGGTTCTGTCGGGATTGGGTCTTTGGCCACCGGTGCCCTGCGCGAACCCGGTAATCTGATTGAACTTAAGGCGCTCTCGGTTGAAGCGGACCCACAAGAACATGTGTTTCGCGGCGACGATGTCCTGAAGATCCACCACGCCTGGGGGCTCAATGGGGTGATCACAGAGATTACATTGCGCACAGTTCCAAGTCGCAACTGGTTCGCCTGCATGGCCACCTTCGACAGCTACAAGAGTTGCTATGCCGCAGGATATCAGATTGCCACCACCGATGCGGTGGAACCCAAAATGGCCAGTGTGGTGGACCGGCGGATTGCCGAATATTTCCCAAGACTAAAAGGCCACGTCCGCGAAGGCCACCACCTGCTTGTTTGCTATGTTCCGGGTGAAAACATCGATCCGTTCCGGGATATTGTGGCGACGCATGGCGGACAAACAGAACTGGCGCTTGGGGATGAAGAACGCGAGGCGGCCAAGATCCCGCATGCTTTTGAGTTCTGCTTCAACCATACAACTCTGCAAGTTCTCAAGTCGGACCGAAAAGCCACCTATCAACAGATTGGTGTGCCGGAGCCTGCCGATGTAGACGCGATTGAACGCCTGCGCTCCGCGATTGGCGAGGATGTCTGGACACACCACGAGTTCTTCCGCTTGGGCGGTCAGGTGGTCGCGGCTGATCTGCCGATCATTTGGTACTCGGGCCCGGAACGTCTGGAAGAGATCAACGCGACCTACGAAATGCATGGGTTTGCGGTCTACAACGCCCACACCAGTGAGTTGGAGCGCGGTGGCCTTCACAACGCAGACTACACTCATTTGGCCTGGAAAAAACGTCTTGACCCTAAAGGGTTGTTGAACAGCGCAAAATCAGCTGCTTGGCAGGACGTGAAACATCTGAGCGCCACAGAAATCGAAGCAAAAGCAGTAAAGTGAGTAGCAAAAATGACGGATCTGGACATTGAACCGCTTACCCCGTCGTTTGGCGCACAAGTCTCGGGGCTTGCTTTGGCTGATTTTGTTCCTTCGGGGCGGTTTGGCGAACTACGTGCCCTGTTTGAGGAACATTCGGTTCTTCTATTTCGCGGTCAGGACCTGAGCGATGCGTCGCATTTGGAACTGGCGCAGGCCTTTGGCCCGATTGAGGATCGCAAGGCGGATGAACGCAAGCCGGGCGAGAAATATCAAATTCCTAAAGTGACCAACGAGCAGGCCGACAGTTCGCTAAAGGAAGAAACGGACTTGCACAAGCTGCATCTGGAGTCCAATTTTCTGTGGCATGCGGACAGCACCTTCATGCCGAAGCCTGCGCTGACCAATATCATCACCGCCCGCGTCGTCCCCAGCGAGGGCGGTGCCACGGAACTTGCCTCGACGCGGGAAGCTTGGGCGGCGATGCCAGAGGAGCTGCGGGAAAAAATCCGCGGCCGCGGGATCCGTCACCATTATTCAATCTCACGTGCAAAGATTTCGCCGGAACTGGCCAAGCATCCGATGTTCCACAAATGGCCTGCAACACGTTGGAATGCGATCTGGGAAAACCCGGTGAACGGACGCGAGGCGCTTTACATCGCGTCGCACGCTTTTGAAGTTGACGGGTATGATGCGAAAAAGGGGGAAGCGCTACTGGAAGAGTTGATGAACTTTTGTACACAGAAAGAGTTCACTTATTCCCACAAATGGGACGTCGGCGATGTTCTGATTTGGGATCAGCGTGCAGTGCTACATCGGGGGCGACCATGGCCCTATGAGCAACCGCGCACGCTGTCTAGCATTTGCACAACTGTAACCGCGGAAGACGGGCTGGAAACGATGCGAATGGACGATTGAAGCTGGGCGATTAAGGCAGCCAATCTGAGCAGTAAAAATACAAAAAAACCGAGGGTCCACCTCACGACCTAACAGAGAGGAAGTACAATGAAATACCTGACGCGTAATGGGACACCACTGCCGGAGGTCATCACAAGCCAGGCTGCAAAAACTGGAACGGATCCCGTCAATCGCCGGGAATTTTTAGCTTTGGCAAGCTCTTTTGGAGCCACAACCGCAACCGCTTATGCCATGCTCGGCCTGCCCGCTCCGGCAGCTGCGGCCACTGACGCCAAGCACGGGGGGGTTGTCCGAATTCAGATGGACGTGCTTGGCATGAAGGATCCGCGCACTTTCGACTGGAGCGAACTTGCAAACTTTAGCAGAGGCTGGCTGGAAAATCTCGTTTCTTACGAGAATGACGGTACATTTTTGCCAGTTCTGCTGGAAAGCTGGGAAATCACCGAGGACGCAAAACTCTACACGCTGAATGTTCGCAAAGGTGTGAAGTGGAACAACGGCGATGATTTCACCGCCGAAGACGTCGCGCGCAATATTGCTGGCTGGTGCGATAGCTCGGTAGAGGGCAATTCTATGGCGGGCCGTTTTTCTGCGCTTGCAGACGAAGCCACCGGTAAGGTCCGTGACGGAGCTATTGAGGTTCTGGACAGCCACACCGTGCGCTTGAACCTGGCCCGCGCGGATATTTCGCTGATTGCCAGCATGGCCGAATATCCTGCGGCTATTGTGCACAGTTCATTTACGCCCGAAACTATGGTGTCGAACCCGGTGGGTACTGGGCCGTATCTGCCTGAAACTCTTGAGGTTGGCGTCAAAGCAGTTCTGGTGCGCAATGCGTCTCATACGTGGTGGAATGCCGGTAACGGGGCTTGGGTTGATCGGGTCGAGTTTCTAGACTACGGCACCGATCCCGCAACGCATCTCGCTGCGGCGGAATCAGATGAAATTGACATGCTTTACACAGTCGAAGGGGATTACATTGATATCTTGTCTTCGCTTGACGGCTGGGTTGAAAACGAAGTTGTGACCATGGGCACAATTGTGATCCGCCCGAACCAACTGGCGGAAGTCAATGGAATAAAACCCTATGCAGACAAGCGTGTGCGTCAGGCCATCGCAATGGCTGTCGACAACAGTGTTGTTTTGGAACTGGGCTACAATGGTCGCGGCGTCACTGCGCAAAACCATCATGTCGGTAGCGCGCACCCCGAGTATGCAGACATCGGCGATCCTAAGTTCGACCCCGCAGCCGCCATGGCCCTCATGAAAGAGGCTGGAATGGAAGGTTTCGAGCACGAGCTCACCTCAATCGACGATGAGTGGCGTAAGGCGAGCACGGATGCTGTGGCTGCGCAGCTGCGGGATGCCGGCTTCAAAGTAAAACGCACGGTTCTGCCGGGGTCTACCTTCTGGAACGACTGGACGAAGTATTCCTTCAGTTCCACCAACTGGAATCATCGCGCGCTTGGTGTCCAAGTTTGGGCGGCGGCTTATCGTTCGGGTGAACCTTGGAATGAGTTTGGCTGGTCTAATCAAGAGTTTGATAATATTTTGACCGAAGCCCTTGCGACACCAGACACCGAGGCACGCCGCGCGTTGATGGCCAAAGGTGAAAAGCTGATTCAGGACGAAGGTGTCACAATCCAGCCTTATTGGCGGTCCTTGTTCAACCATACTCGAGAAAATCTGGGGGGCGGTGCTCACCATATCGCTTTCGAAATCCGTCCAGCGCAGCTTTACTGGACCTAAAACCTTTTCGGCTGGGCAGCAGATGTTGCCCAGCCACACGACTTTCCACAGGTAACTTACATGGCGTTCGAGACCACGATCTTACTTTCACAGGCTGTATGCATATTCTTTTTGGCAGCTTGGCTCACAACGGGTGTTTTTGAAAACCTTGCACACTCGCGCTTAAACAGCACGTTTACTGCCGAAGTCATGGCCATGACACGAATGAAAGAGGATTTCCCTGAGGCCTTTGAAGATGTCGCTTACAGACAGGTCTTAAATCCAAATGTGCAAAAAATCTTTTTTGGGCTGATTGTCCTCGTTGAGATTATTGCGTCCACTTTGCTTTGGATCGGCTTCATTGCTTTAGTGATGGCACTTTTGGGAGACGCCGACGTTTCGGTCGCCAGATCCTTGGCCGTTCTCGGTGTGCTTGCCTTTATCAGTGTTTGGGCTGGATTCCTCGTGGGAGGCAATTGGTTCTGCTATTGGTTCTGTCATGAAGCCGCCCAGAACACGCATTACCAAATGACGCTTTGGGGTTTGGGCACCCTTGTCCTATTGACGGCAGGGTAGGCATGCACAGTGGGTGAGAGTCAGGCTATTTGAGCTTGGCACTGAATTTGACCGGTGCACAAAAAATTCCTCCGGGTTTTTTTAGAATCCGCCCGGCTGAACGACTACCGGCTGGCGCCGGTAGGATCAGCGATGTGCTGTTCCACATCCTGAAGTACGATGTCTTCTGTGATGGCAACGTTGGTTGTTGAAAAATACCCCCTGCCCCAAAACCGGCACCCCCAGTCGCTCTTGCGGATCGCTGGAAATTCCCGTTGTACCTGGTAAGACGAACGGGCCTTCATCCTGCGCACCAGATCGGAAATAGCGAACTTCGGCGGCACGGATACGAACATAGGCACGTGGTCGCTCGACAGCACCCCGCGCAAGATGTCGACCTCGTTCTCAGCGCAGACCTGTCGGCAAATGTGGCGCACCCGCACGCGCAGCGCTCCGATCAGGACGTTATAGCGGTATTTGGTCGACCAGAAGATGTTATATCGATGATAGAAAACGCAGTATTTGCCAGCGTTATATTGCATGTCCTTAGCCTCCAGAAAATGAGCCTTCGACCCGGCTGCGGCTCTTTTTTTGGAGGCTAAGGACATAACACGCACCTCCGCGCTAATGCAGGTCCG
>SPLB01000107.1 GCA_004566265.1 Paracoccaceae bacterium
AAGCCAAGCTTTAACGTTTCCGTCAGCTTCGACCCATACGCATCATTTACAACAACCGTGACATTTTGGGCAGTGCTATCATCGATGTCCAGCGTATGCATGTCTTTCTTGCGGATCTTGCCGTCGTTTCCGATGATGTAGTTGTTTCCGTGGGTCTCCGCGAGATAACCCTCAACATAGGCACCGTTCACGGTGACCATGTCCGTTACGCCGCCAACGGTGAAGGACATTTTGACCGTGTCATTGCTGAGAACGGCAACGTCAACCATGTTGCCACCGCCGAGGTCAAAGCCGTCGTCTTCGAAGGCTTCGTTCAACAAAAGCTCGAGATCGTCACCAGTTCCGCCTTTGCGGGCGTCAAGATTTGAACCTTTGAGCGCCTGCTTAAAGTCCCCACCAAATTTTGCCCCAAAGCCAAGCTTTAACGTTTCCGTGAACGGCGCTCCGTACTCATCATTTACAACAATCGTGACATTTTGGGCAGTGCCATTATCGATGTCCAGCGTATGCATATCTATCTTCCGGACCATGCCATCGCTTCCAATGATGTAATTCTTACCAGTCATAACCGTATCCTTCTCCAACCATTTGCGCGCCGAACACCCCATTCGAACAGTACGCGCAGTTTCCTGAGATTAACTTCTGGCAAAGGTTTAGATGACTATACGTAATTTCTCTAAATTTTCTGAGAATTTTAGTTAACTCATTCGAATAACAGCTCTCCTGGGAAACAAACAGACCAGATTCCGAATACCGTCCTTTATTCGGTGAACAGTAGATCCACATATACTTTATTATTTGAAGATCATTTCCTTAATTGATCACCCATAGATTGAAGAATCCGATTCCCTGGTTTCGGTGATTGATCTTTTGGATTCCGAGCGTTTGGGTTTGTTATTGTGACTCCTGTAAAGTTAAAATCCGGGTGAGCCATTGGTTCCTCGGTGTCACATCCCGCGAGATCATATGGCGTTTCTTGCGCAACGCTGGCTTGAGTTTGAACCAGTCCTTCATCGCCTGACAGGGCGGCCTGCTGGCTAGGTCCAGCACTCATTTCCCGAAAATGACCGTTGCGGCGCGTACGATTGCAGAGAGGATAACCTTTGCGCAGCTGTCATAGCGGTCTGCGACACGGCGCGTGTCGTATCGAAGGATCCTGGAGCGCGACGTGCGTCCTAGGATACAGGGTCTGATGCCCCTGTTTTTAAATGCTTCTCTGAACCAATCCGCGTCACAGCCTCGGTCTGCCAGAAGCCATCGTGCCTCTGGAAGACTGCCCAGAAAAGCCCTTACGTCGGTGGAACCGCGGATCTGACCGGCGGCAATTCAGAGCCGGATTGGCCGACCAGTGGTCTCCGTTATGGCATGTACCTTCCTGTTCACACGACCTTTTGTCTGTCCGAGCAGACGTCCACGGCCCCTGCTTTTTTAGCCCCAGACTTGAGGCCGTGCGGTGTATTTTAAAGCAGGTCACGTCAACCGAGTTGGTCTGACGATCGGGGATCTCACTGGCGGGGCCTGTCATGATGCGTGCAAAAAGCCCCATGTTACTCCACCGGTTACACAGCGTCTTGCGTGGGCCATAGTCAACTGAGGCATCAAACCAACGTAAGCTATTGCCTTTGATAAATATTATGCCGCTCAGACCACGTCTGTCATCCTCGCGAGGTTTCCGGCGGCTCTTCGGGTAAGAGAGCTGAAGCCGCATCATTTGATCGTCGGCCAGCAAGAAGGGATTGCGCATAGTGCCCCCACAGTTTCGGGAATTAACTCATGTAGAGCCAGCTGCCTCAAGTGATCCGATGGGTCCTGAGTCGAGGGGCCGCCGCCATCATTCCACAGCGGAAAAGGCTCAATTTTGGAAGCCATCCACTGCCGGTGCTACGGCGAGGAACGCAGCCATGAAAGCCTGCGAATATCTCGGACGCGCGCCTTGGCAAAAGATAACTGACTAACAACGCCGCAGCTGCGCAAGTTTGGTCTCGCACGCGCGTCGGGACATCTCGGCGACACTCTGAATTGCTTTCGCCTCGCGCTGAGCAAAGGTCAAGAGAAGGGCTTGCCCCGTGGCAGTCGCTTCGGCAGGCTGACCGTTTTCCAGATCGCCACCTTTGGCCATCAGTTTCGGCGGATTTAACTTCTGCTGCGGTAGAAATTGAACGAAGTCGGCCAATGGGCCGATCACCTGCGCGCAAACGGAACATATATCCGTGCACCCGAAGAACCATAGCCTGACCTGTGATCCTCAGGCTCTTTACCTACACAGAGCCAGCAACGCTGCTTCGACACTCGCCTGGACCGCGAGGGCTTCACGTTTACTGGCGTCACAACTGCTAAATCGGGGTTTGGCTTACCAGTTAAATGCACCCAGCACGACGCACCACCTCAAGTGTCCACCGGAAGGGATAAGCTCGGCAACCCTTCGGCAACTGAGTGCCGTAGCTTCTTGCCGCACCGGCACGCGCCATTTAGCCTTTGAACGTCAGACGAAGTTCCCTCCAGATCGAGCCGATCGTGATTCACTCGAACAGGATCGTCCCCGCGTCTAGGCCATTATAGCCCCAACTGGGCAACTGAATGCCATCGGGGGCCAGCAAAGTATAAAAGGCGATCGAGCCCACTGTTTGCTCGCGCTAGCAATTATTTTGAGCGGTTTCACGAATGCGTTCGATCATGGCGCGCAAGCCATTCGAACGCTGCGACGACAGGTGCTCGTTTAGGCCCAGACGCGCCATCTCTGCGCGGGCATCAACCTTCAGCACCGCAGAAACTGCCAGGTCACTATAGAGTTTCTGCAAAACAGCGATCAGGCCTTTGACGATCATAGCGTCACTGTCGCCTTCAAAGCGGAACACACCGTCCTCGATTTGCACGTGCAACCAAACCTGACTGGCGCAGCCGTCGACCTTCGTCGCAGGCACCTTTAGCGCCTCGTCAAGCGGTTCCATGGCTTTACCAAGCTCGATCACATGGCGATAGCGATCTTCCCAGTCTTCGATGAATTCGAAATCCTCTACAAGTTCTTCAAAGGCGTTGGTGGCCATGGGGTCCTCTTGTCTTTGTCCTGCGTCCCAGCAAAGGGTCCTGTTTGCACCTATGTCAGCTCTTGGGGGCTTTCAACAGCTTTTCAAGTCGGGCTTGATCGGGTAACCAATCATTTAGATATAGAATTTGACAGGACAGGCAGCAGGTTTCATGCATTTTTCCCACAGACACGCAATTGGTGCGCTTCTTCTTGGATGTCTGACACTGTCGGCCTGTGGCGGATGGCGCGACGCGCGCGTCAATCCGCGTAATTGGTTCGGCTCTTCAGAGACGGTTGAAGTCGCGGCGCCTGAAAAGAACGCCAATCCACTGATCCCGGTCGAAGAAGATCGCGCAAAGATCCGCGTTGGCCGTCAAGATGAGAACACAGACGCCCCGGCATTCCCGATCACCGAAATCGTAGATTTACGCATTGACCGCACCGCGTCGGGCGCAATCGTTGTGGCAACCGGTGTTGCCAAGCGTCAGGGTGCGTATGATGCGAAACTCGTTTCGGTCAAAGACGCTGCAGGTTCCACACTGATTTACACGTTCGAGGTGTCTTACCCCGAAGCGCCAACTTATGCAGGCAACACAGCCACCAGGAC
>SPLB01000108.1 GCA_004566265.1 Paracoccaceae bacterium
AACACACCGTATTGCGCGTATCCGCGATAAAGCAGCTGATGCCGGGCCTCTGCCCCGGTGTCGGTTGCAATGTTCTTCAGTTCCGCAGCCAGCTCCATACGTGGGGTGACGTGAAACTTTTGCAGCCAGCGGCGCAAAAGGCGCGCAAACCACGCGGGCCACCCGGACTGATCGGCAAAATCCACCACATGCAATTCCCCGCCCGGCGCAAGCTGGCTGTAGGCCATACGCAGTGCGCCCTGCCAATCGGGGATCATGGAAATCCCATAAGAGATAAAGATCCGGTCGAATTTGGGCTGACCAAAAAGCGCTCCCGGGTCAAAGTCGCAGGCATCAGCCACGCGTAGATTGGCTTCTTCGCCCAGTTTGGCGCGGGCCGAAATCAGCATCTGGGCCGAAATATCCAGCCCATAGACTTCGCACTCGGGATAGCGGCGGGTCACCAGTTGCAGATTGCGGCCGGTGCCACAGGCAACTTCAAGAACATGTGCGCCTTTCTGCGGCGCAATACTTGCGATCAGGCGGTCGCGACCAAAGAGGTAGTATTTACGCGTTACATCATAAAACAGCCGCTGATAGCGATATGTTTCATCCATCAATGCCGCGTGTGGTACGGTTTCTGTCGGTTTCTGATCAAGCATCTGCTTAGCCTTCGAAGCGATAAAGGTGCACAGCGCCATAGATCGCTGACCGGTCCGCTGCTGTTGCAGTCGCCGAGGCCTGCTCGTCATAACGCCACTGCGACAGCGTTGCGTCCTGGACGCGGCCAGGGAGAATGTCCGCAATGCCACCGGTGCGGAACAAAACCCGCGCGCCTGGTTTGGCGGTGCGAGTGATCTCGTCCCAGAGCGCATTGAGCTGTGCGTCGTTCATCCAGTCCTGCGCATCCAGCAGCACGTAACAGTCTTTGGATGCCTCAGGCGCTTCGCCCAGAAGATCGGTGAGCGAGCGATTCACAATGCGCCCGCGCCGCGCGGTCTGGCGGAGAGTTTCAAAATTGGCGGCTTCAAGATAGGGAGGGACCGACCCGTCGGGCGCTGGGTCGTAGTGGCGCGCAAAAGCTTGCCACGCGAAGTAATTTTCGCGGATCGGGGAGTCACACATCAGTTTGCGCACCCGTTCGCGCAGCACCGGCAACACGTCGCCATCGCCATCCGCGGCCAGTTTGTCATATTGCGCGGGTGGAATGCCCAAGCCAAACAGCGAGGCCCGGAAGCCCGCGAGCTTGCGCACGATCCACATGTCAAACAGCGGTGCGATTTCGCTGTCAAAATAGTCTTTTTGCTCTTCCAATGTGCGGGCGGCCAGCAGTGGGGCAAAATCTACGCGGCCCAGACGGGCGACAAAATGGGTGGCGCCAATGAAGCGGCCTAACAGGCCGTGGCGGTAAAACCCGTTTTCAAACAGGGAAATGCGGGGGCGGAAAGGAGTGTGTTCTTCCCAAAACGCGCGGGCCTGCCAATCCAGAGCCTCGCGGACATACCGCGTGTAAAGCGCGCGGTTGCTTTTCAGATTGGCCTGTCCAAAGAACTGGTAAAACGCCCCGTGATCCGGCAGGGTTTGCGCCGCCGTAAGCTTCAGCCGCCCCAGCGCCACATGCGCAGGCGACAGATCCACTGCTGTGACCGATGCCGGGCCCGCCGTCAGGTAGGACATCATATTGCAGCCACCTGAAGCGATGCAGACCAGATGGTCGGAAGGCTGGATGTTCAGGGCTGTCATATCCGCGACCGGGTCTTCCCAGATCTGCGGGTAAACCAGACCCAGGAATAAACGAGAGAACAGGCGCTCCAAGCGGCTGGTAGCGGTGTCGGTTTCTTGCAGTACGGCAGAATCCAGTTGTGCCTTGGCGGTGGTGCTCATCAGAAGGGCCTCGTTCAGGATTTTTCTAAGTGGTCGTGTTCACGATCAGCGCGGGTCGGCCCGGAGGTGCTTTCTTCCTCCTGTTGGCGTCCCCTGCGGCGTAGTTTGTTGCGGCGATTGCGAAACTGCTTTTCGCGGGTAATTTTGGCCCAGTCAATCAGTACTAAACGGCCGTCTGCCGCTTCTACCACGGCGGTGCAGCTTTCCACCCAATCGCCGGTGTTAACGTACAAAAGCCCATCCATGGGTCGGATGGCAGCGCTGTGGATATGGCCACAGATCACGCCATCATAGCCGCCCCGGCGCGCTTCGGCCGTCAACACGTTTTCGTATTCGCTGATGAAGTTTACCGCTTGTTTGACCTGATGCTTTGCCCATTTCGACAGAGACCAGTATTGCCCCCCCCACAGGTGGCGCAGTTTATTAATGCGTGTGTTGAGCCACAGCATGAAATTATAGGCGCTGTCCCCCAAATGGGCGAGCCATTTGGCATGGACCACAACCGAATCGTATTGATCCCCATGCGTCACAAGATAGCGTTTGCCATCCAAAGCGGTGAACTCCGCGTTCATGACAACTTCGATTCCGCCGAAATGCGTCCCAAGATAGGACCTTAGGAATTCGTCGTGGTTGCCTGGGATCAGATAGACAGAGGCACCATCGTGGGCTCTAGACAAAAAGGCCTGCACCACATCATTGTGAGCCTGGGGCCAGTTCGAACCTTTGCGACCTATGCGCCACGCATCGACAATGTCGCCAACCAGGAAGTAATTTTCAGCCTCGTGGTGCTTCATAAAATCAAGAAGCAGCTCAGCCTGACATCCCGGAGTGCCGAGATGAATATCGGAAAGGAAAATATTTCTGTACTTCACACGCTATGCCTCTTGAACGGGCTGTTCTTTAGCCTGTCTGATTAACAATAACATGACGACCGCAAGTCCCGAGGTAAACCCTGAATCACCCGGGTTCTCCACTTTTGCGCACGACAAGGATCGGCGGTTTCGCGAAGGCTGCGCTATCTCAGGTTTTGCGTGAGTGGGTCT
>SPLB01000109.1 GCA_004566265.1 Paracoccaceae bacterium
CAAGCTGCGCGCCTCGCCCGCCAACCGCGCCGAGAGCTCGGAGTCCGGGGGAATGATCGAAGGGCACAGCGCCCGGCCGGGGCTGGCCCACAAAGCCTATGCCAGCAAGGCCAATCGCGAGCAGCTGCGCGGCAAGCATCGCGACGGGATCCTGCGCAAGGCCGCAGGGCACCGCCCGCTGCACGCCTCCTAGAAGAGGGTCAAAAAGCGGATCTCCAAACGCCTCTTCGGTTTGCCCCGCGACCGCGATTTCGGGCAGGCTAAACCAAACGTCCAACTGGCGATGGTCGCAATCGGGCAGAACCTGCTCAAGGCCGCAAACAAGATCACCTTCATCCCGCCCTCCCCCTGCAATCGCCTAAACCGAAACGACAAAATCACTATGTCCGCTGAAACAACAGCGGGGCGAGCGCGAGGCGCAAATCAAATCTCCAGCTCAAAATCACGCCCCGCGCAGAGGTGTTACTTGGGAAATCCGGGATGAGGAAGGTTTGAGCAGGCGCGGTGCTGTGCTTCAGGGGACAGACTCTGATGGAGAGTCGAAATGGCCTTATCGTCCTGGCGGACCTGACCATTGGGATGTAAACGGCTTGTGTTTTGCTTTTGTGGCTATGGACTTGAAATCACGCGGACTGTCTACCCCATGGCGCCGCGTGCAGCGGTCGTGGCCCAAGCGCGACACCTTGGGGTTCAAACGCCCCGGCCACGGCCAAAAGATCATCCCGTGAGACCACAAGCGTTTTGGCGAAGCACTATGCAATGCAACCGTTTCCTGGGCCGGCGCCAGCATGTCCTGGAGCCCATGCGGCCTGTGGGGATGGTCGCCCAAAATACACGTCGTTGCCGGATAAATCCGATCACTACGTCCGCGTCACCACAGCATTTCAATATGCTAGTGCCAATGTGTTGGGCGAAGCTGAAGCGCATAAAATTCTGCGCCCTTGGGGTAGGATCTCGAGAGACAAGGCCGGGCACAGCTGTGTACCCAGCCGTGCCTTGATCGACAACTGCGGATCAGAGCGTTTCAATTGCAATGGCAATTCCCTGTCCGCCACCGATGCACATCGTGATAATTGCACGTTTGCCGCCAATGCGCTCCAGTTCATAAAGCGCCTTTACCGTGATGATCACCCCGGTTGCCCCCACCGGATGCCCCAGAGCAATCGCACCGCCATTCGGGTTTACGACAGCTGGGTCCAGTCCCAGAACCTTATTCACCGCGAGAGCTTGAGATGCAAAAGCTTCATTGGATTCAATGATATCAAAGTCACTGACCTGCAAACCGGTTTTCTCTAGCAGCTTTCGAACCGCTGGGACGGGACCAATGCCCATGACCTCGGGACGGACGCCGGCATGCGCATACCCCAAGACGCGCGCCCTTGGTTTCAGACCCGCTTTTTCTGCTGCAGCAGCCCGGGCCAACACCAGTGCTGCGGCGCCGTCGTTGATGCCGCTGGCATTGCCAGCGGTGACGCGGCCGTCTTTCTGGAACACAGGGCGTAGGCCTGCCAGTGCCTCGGCTGTGGTGGCCTTGGGGTGTTCGTCAACCTCAAACGGTACAAGGTCACGCTTCACCTTTACCTCTACGGGGGTGATTTGCTTTTTGAAATATCCCGCCTCAATTGCTGCGGCTGTGCGCTGCTGGCTGGTTAGCGCGAAGGCGTCCATCTGTTCACGGGTGATGCCGTGTTCATCCGCCACATTTTCCGCCGTGACACCCATGTGGCCCGTACCAAAAGGGCAGTTCAGCGCGCCCAGCATCATATCAAGCGACTTTACATCACCCATTTTCTGTCCCCAGCGGGCGTTCTGCATAATGTAGGGGCTGCGGGACATGTTTTCCGACCCTGCGGTCATCGCGAAGTCCGCATCGCCCAACATAAGAGACTGAATACCTGACACAATTGCCTGCGCGCCAGACCCGCACAGGCGGTTCACGCTCATTGCAGGTGTGGTTTCAGGGATGCCCGCCTGCATTGCCGCAACCCGTCCCACATACATGTCGCGGGGTTCGGTATTGATCACGTGACCAAAGACCACGTGGCCGATCTGGCCGCCTTCTACACCCGAGCGTTCCAGCGCGGCTTTGGTGACCGCAGTGCCCAGATCAATGGGGCTTGTTTGCGCAAGCGCGCCACCAAATGTGCCAATGGCCGTGCGGGCCCCGTCCAGAATCACAATATCGCTCATATTCTCCCTCCTAATATCGATTTGGCATCAGTATGACCGCAGGCTCCCGAGCTGTCTGCGCGAACGTTCCGTCACCAAGAGCTGCCAAGTTTGGGAGTGTTTTCCGAACGGCAAGCGAGCATCCATCATACACCGGATCTTGACCCTTAGCCCCGGCAAACTGCAATGCACATTTGACAACGGTCACAGATGGGCGCAGAGCGTTTTTTATGACCGACCATGCTGATGATATCCTGACTCTGCTGCCCTCCCGCCTAAAGGAGGCTCGCCGCGCACAGGGGCTGAGCCTTGAAACCGTCGCAAACCTATCGGGCGTTTCACGTTCGATGGTAAGCCAGATCGAACGCGGGGAAAGCTCTCCGACAATTGCGACACTTTGGAACCTTACCCGCGCGCTACAGGTCGATTTCGCAGGCCTATTGGAAAATGGCGAAGCCCGCGACCGAATTGACATCCTGCGAGCGGGCCAGGTGCCGATGATCGAAAACCGTTCCAAGGGCTGTCGGATTATGATCCTGTCGCCCCCGGAAGATGCCGGCGGCCACGAGGTGTACGACATTCGCCTTGATTCGGGAGCCGAGCTTGACAGTCAGCCACACGGGGCAGGCACAATGGAGCAGCTAACGGTCTTGGAAGGCCTGGTCACGGTATTTTCCGGCACCGCATCAGAAAGGCTTTCACCTGGCGATACAGCGCGATACGCAGCGGATGTTACTCATAAAATTGTAACCACCGAGGGCCCGGCGCGGGTCTTTCTGATTGTCAAATCCAGCTAATCCACTGCGGTGTGTTTCGACCGGGAGCCTTCCTTCTAAATATCGTCCTCAATGATAGAATTTTTATCCACAATGTCGCAATCCGACTTTACGGAATAAAATCCAATATGCCAGAAATCTTGTGAATCAACGGAGAACCTCCATGGCCACACAGTTTCTGAACCACATTTCCGAGACCCTCACTCAGATCGAAGCAGACGGTCTTTACAAGCGCGAGCGAATGATCACATCCGCGCAGGCCGGCACCATCAAGGTCGGCACGCGTGACGTCATCAACCTCTGCGCCAACAACTATCTTGGTCTGGCAGATCACCCAGATCTGATTGCAGCCGCCAAAGGGGTCATGGACGACAAAGGCTTTGGAATGGCATCGGTCCGCTTTATCTGCGGCACACAGGATCTGCACCGTACCTTGGAACAGAAGCTGGCGAAGTTCCTCGGCAAAGAGGATTCCATCCTTTTTGCGGCCTGCTTTGACGCCAATGGCGGTCTCTTCGAACCTCTGCTGACTGCGGAAGATGCAATCATTTCTGACAGCCTGAACCACGCATCCATCATCGATGGTATCCGCCTGTGTAAGGCACAGCGTTATCGCTATGCCAACAACGATATGGATGATCTGGAAACCAAGTTGAAAGAGGCACGCGCTGCGGGTGCCCGTCACATCATGATCGCCACAGATGGCGTATTCTCAATGGATGGGTATCTGGCGAACCTGCCCGCAGTGCGCGCGCTCGCGGATAAATATGAAGCGATTGTCATGGTCGATGACTGCCACGCCACCGGCTTCATGGGGCCGCGCGGTGCGGGCACGCCCGATCATTTTGGCGTTGATATCGACATTATGACCGGCACGCTGGGCAAGGCCATGGGTGGGTCGATCGGCGGCTATATCGCCGGGCCGCAACCCGTTATTGACCTGCTGCGCCAGCGCGCAAGGCCCTATCTGTTCTCGAACTCTTTGCCGCCAGCCATTGTGGCTGCGGGGATCGAGGCAATTCGTCTGGTTGAGGAAGGCGATGCTCTGCGTGCGCAACTGGTCGAGAACGCGAAGTTCTGGCGTGAGGGCCTGAGCAACCTTGGCTTTGAGCTTCTGCCAGGTGAACATCCGATCATTCCCGTTATGCTGGGTGACGCAAAACTGGCGCAATCGATGGCGGCGGCCTTGTTTGAAGAAGGTGTTTATGTCTCTGGCTTCTTCTTCCCTGTGGTTCCCAAGGGACAAGCCCGCATTCGCACGCAGATGAATGCCGCCCTTACCCGCGAGGAACTGACCCGTGCGCTGAACGCCTTTGAGGTGGCCGGCAAGGCTTGTGGAGTGATCTGATATGCTACCCAACACAATGAAAGCTCTGGAAAAATCAAAGCCAGAGGAAGGCCTTTGGATGGTGCAGGCTCCGGTGCCGGAAATCGGGCCGGACGAGGTGCTGATCAAGGTCAACAAGACCGGTATCTGCGGTACGGACATTCACATTTGGAACTGGGACGAATGGGCGGCCTCCACCGTACCGACACCGATGATCACCGGGCATGAATTCGCCGGCGAGATCGTAGAGCTTGGGTCGGATGTAACCGGTCTAAAGGTCGGTCAGCGCTGTTCTGGCGAAGGCCATCTGGTGGAATATGACAGTCGCCAGTCGCGGTCTGGTAAGTTCCATCTGGATCCCGGCACCCGTGGAATTGGCGTCAATGAACAAGGGGCGTTTGCGCAATACCTGCGGTTGCCTGCCTTCAATGTGGTACCCCTGCCGGATGATATTCCAGATGAAATCGGAGCGATTCTCGACCCGCTTGGCAATGCGGTCCATACCGCGCTGAGCTTTGATCTGCTGGGGGAAGACGTACTGATCACTGGCGCGGGCCCAATTGGCATTATGGCAGCAGCGGTAGCGCGCCATGCCTCAGCTCGCAATGTGGTCATTACGGACATCAATCCCGACCGCCTGGCGCTCGCGGAAACCGTCGCAAATGTGCGTACGGTCAATGTCGCCAAAGAAGATCTTAATGATGTGAAACACGAGTTGGGCCTGAAAGAAGGGTTCGACGTAGGTCTTGAGATGTCGGGCAATCAGATCGCATTGGACCAGATGGTCGAAAACCTTGTGATGGGTGGCAAGATCGCGCTTTTGGGCATTCCGCCGGGCAAATCCCCCGTAGATTGGTCCCGCATTGTGTTCAAGGCTATCACGATCAAGGGCGTTTATGGCCGCGAGATGTTTGAAACTTGGTACAAGATGATTGCCATGCTGCAAAACGGGCTGGACGTCAGCAAAGTGATCACCCATCGCTTTGCTGTGGACGAGTTCAAAGATGGCTTTTCGGCTATGAAATCGGGACAAAGCGGCAAAGTTGTCCTCGACTGGACATGAAGTAATCGCTTTTGGCCAAATAAAAAAAGGGTGAGCAGGCCACATGGGACAAAGGCCTGCCCACCAGAAAGAACCATGGGCACACAAATTCCGGCTGTTTCACCGGTCTATTGAAACTCAACAAAAAGCCGCTCAACCAAGGATGAACAAAATCAGCTCTAGGTTGATAATAGGCGCTGACCGCGCCGATCTCAAATGAAAATCGCTTAGATTTCTGTGAGACTCATGAATCCCTTACCATCGGCTCGCGCCCCGTGGGGGACAGAAGCTCCACATCCGCGCCTTCAAACACAGCCGCACGCAGCGCACGGCCATAGGCCGCGCCACCATCAAGATCGACGCGATTGCCAAAATGCACCGGTTGCTCCAACGCGGTGTGGCCATGTACCACCAGCCACGGAAAGCTGCCGCGGTGTTCAAGAAAACCGTCTCGTATCCAAACAAGGTCGTCTTCGCTTTGATCCTCAAGTGCGACACCCGGCCGGAGACCCGCGTGAACAAACAAGAGCTCGTTTTCTTGGAAATAAGGTTTCAGGCCACGTAAAAATGCGATGTGGCCCTGCGGCACCGCAGCCTTAGCTTTGGCGTGAAGGTCTTCAAAACGGATATCACTCGGAACATCAATGCCATAAGAGGCCAGCGTAGCCACCCCGCCGATTCGGTCATGCAACCAGTGATAGCCCATCCACAAATGGGGATCATGGCGTGGCTCATCCTCAAGGAACCACTCGAACATCCGGTCGTGATTGCCTTTGAGACAAATCCAGTTCCGCCCTTCTACCAGACCACGCGCCAGATGTTCTATGACCCCTCGGCTGTCAGGGCCACGGTCCACATAATCGCCCAGAAAGACAATCCGCGCGTCCTTGCCGCCATCGGATTCGATGAGGGCGATCTGTTCGAGCAGTTGGTCAAGATGGCCGTGGGTGTCGCCAATTGCATAAATGGGTCTATTCATGTCACGTTGTCCTTCTTCGACAGCCGAACAGAGTGTTAGCGCCCCCATGTGTCCTTGGCATATCGAGACGCAAAAGGTCCGCCGGTTGTGGCGAACCCATGCAGTATTGCAGTTTATTGCGTTTAAGCGACATCAAACTTCAGCGGTTTGATCTGCGTGAACAAACCCAGTTCAGCCAGTTTCGCTCGTACCTCGGCGGGCACGGGAGCATCAACGTAAAGCAGTGCAATCGCCTCGCCGCCCTCGTCAGACCGCCCAAGGGTAAAGTTTGCGATGTTCACGTTGTATGCGCCCATAGTCTGGCCCAGCGC
>SPLB01000110.1 GCA_004566265.1 Paracoccaceae bacterium
CAATGGTGCCGGTAATGATGAACGGAAGCATGGTCACCGTCGCCACCATGGCATTGGGCAGCATATGGCGGAACATGATCGTCATATTACCGACCCCTAGCGCCTTGGCTGCGCGGACATATTCCAGATTGCGGGCGCGCAGAAACTCGGCTCGGACTACACCAACCAGCGCGGTCCAGCTGAACAGGATCATCAGGATCACCAAAAGCCAGAAACTTCGCCCCAAGATCGCGAACATAATAATGATCACATAAAGCGATGGCGTTGAGCCCCAGATCTCAATAATCCGTTGGAACATCAGGTCTGTAAGGCCACCAAAATAGCCTTGAATGGCACCGGCAAAAATCCCGATCAGGGTCGCGGCACCGGTTACAATCAGGGTAAAGACAATCGACAGGCGGAAGCCATGGATCACGCGCGCCAGCACGTCGCGTTTGGTGTCGTCCGTACCGAGCCAGTTCTGTCCATTGGGCGGCAAAGGGGCCGCGCCGGGACGGTCCACAGCAGTGTCAAAGCTGTAAGGGATCGGCGGCCAGATCGCCCAGCCCTTGTCAAAGCCATCTGCAACAAACGTGCCGGCCGCGACCCCGTCCATGATGCCCTCGGGGTCATCAAAACACTCCTCAATCCCACCAGTGGCAATCAGACATTTGACTTCCGGGTCGCCGTAAACTGCCTCGGTCTGGAAATCGCCGCCAAAGGCGGTCTCGGGGTAAAAGTTCCAGATCGGCGTGTAATACTCGCCGCGATAGTTCACCAGGATCGGCTTGTCATTGGCCAGAAGGTCGGCAAACAGCGACAAGCCAAAGAGGATGCCAAAGATCCACAAGGACCAGAACGCGCGGCGGTTGCGTTTAAAGTTGTTCCAGCGTCGCTGGTTCAGCGGAGAAAGCGCCATGCCTCAGCCCTCTCTCTTCTCGAAATCAATGCGCGGATCGACAAGGACATACATAATGTCCGACAGGATCCCGACGACAAGCCCCATCAGGCCGAAGATAAACAGTGTGCCAAAGATCACCGGATAATCACGCGCCACTGCGGCCTCGAACCCCAGACGCCCCAACCCGTCAAGCGAGAAGATCGTCTCAATGATCAGGCTGCCGGTAAAGAAGATGCCGACAAAGACCGATGGGAAGCCAGCGATCACAATCAACATCGCATTGCGGAACACATGGCCGTACAGAACCCGGCTTTCGCTCAGCCCCTTAGCCCGTGCGGTCATCACATATTGTTTCTTGATCTCATCCAAAAACGAGTTCTTCGTCAGCAGCGTCAGCGTAGCAAAGGCTGAAATGGTGGAAGCAATCACCGGCAGCGTAATGTGCCACATGTAGTCGGCGACCTTACCCATCAGGCTCAGGCTTTCCCAATTGTCCGACGTCAGCCCACGCAGCGGGAAAATCTGCCAGTAAGACCCCCCAGCAAGCAGCACAAGCAACAGGATCGCAAACAGGAAGCCGGGGATCGCATAGGCTGCAATGATCACGGCGCTTGTCCAGCTGTCGAACTTGCTGCCATCGCGCAGCGCCTTGCGGACGCCAAGGGGAATCGAGATCAGATAGGCGATCAGCGTCGACCAGAGCCCAAGCGAGATCGACACGGGCATCTTTTCCATCACCAGATCAATCACCCCGATTTTTCGGAAATAGCTCTCGCCGAAATCAAGCCGCATGTAATTCCACAGCATCGTCACAAACCGCTCCAGCGGCGGCTTATCAAGGCCGTATTGCCGTTCCAGCTCCTCGATCAGTTCCGGCGGAAGGCCGCGCGCACCGACGTATCGGCTGTCGACTTCCCCCACGCTTTCGCCGCCTGCGTCATTGTTGCCACCGGCAAAACCACCGAAAACATCGCCGCCGCCTTCCAAGCGCGCAAGGGCCTGTTCAACGGGTCCGCCAGGGACAAATTGCACGAGGGCAAAATTGACGACCATGATCCCCAAAAGCGTAGGGAGCACAAGCGCAAGACGCCGCAGAATATAGCTGGCCATCAGAAGGTTACCTCAGAACGCCCGCGTCGCGCAGAGCGGCCGCCTTGTCGGCGTTCCACCACCAGAAATCAAGGTAGCCCAGACCATATGGGGGGATTTCTGCCGGGTGTTCAAATTCATCGTAATATGCCACCCAGTGATCAGGATTGTACCACAGCGGGATCAGGATGAACTCATACCGCAGCGCGCGATCCAACGCGGTCAGGATGGCTTCTTCCTCTTCCCTGGTGGTGGCGGCAAGTGCGGCTTCAATGATCGTGTCGATCAGAGGCGACGCCAGCCCGGCCGGGTTGAACAGCGAAAACTCTGCCGCCTCGGAGCCGAAGCGTTGCATCAGGCCGGTGCCCGCACCAAGAAAGCTCGCATAGCTGTCCACCACCAGATCATAATCCCGCTTTCGCTCGCGAGCGGTGTATTGCGCGGTGTCCACTGCATCAAAGACCACCTCGATCCCGATCGCCTGCAAGTTGGCGACATAGTTTTCCATCACCGCGCTGGTGGTCGGCGAGGACGCAGAAGAAAACAGGAACTCCAGCGTGAACGGTTGCCCATCCGGGGTCAGACGTTTGCCTTCGCCGTTGACGCCATAACCTGCCTCATCCAGCAGCTTTGCAGCCGCGCGGGCCTTACGCCGGTCAAACAGACGCGCCGCATTCGACGTTTCCGGCACATGGACCGGGGTTTCCAGCATCTGCGCCGGGACCAGATCACCAAGGCTCTGTAGGAATTCCAGCTCCGCGCCACTTGGCGTTTCCATCGCCATCAGCGGCGTGCTTTGCGTGTAAGACACCCGACGCGCAAACAGATTGTTCAGCAGGCTCTCGTTCGTCCATTCAAA
>SPLB01000111.1 GCA_004566265.1 Paracoccaceae bacterium
AACTATAGGGGCGGACCACTTCAGTGGGGGAGGATCACGGTGTGGGAACCATTCGTGCCGAAAGCGCAGCCGTAATTGCCACGAGTGCGCCTGATGTGTTTGGGACTCTGACCAAACGGGCTTGCGCCCTGAACCAGCGGGTCAGCGTTCCAAGAGGTAAATGTCCATGATCCAGCCATGTTCGGTTCGTGCGGCTGCACGGGTCTGGATGATTTGATCTGACACCGCGTCCAACGGTCCGGAAATGTTGATTTCATTCTCCATCCCGGCGTAGGCGGTCCAATAGATGGTGACCGGTTGCCTTTGAGAGGCGAGGCTTTGGAATGAACATTCCCCGTCCAACATAACCACCAAACGGTCTGCGGTCGCAGGCCAGCCTTTGTCACGCAGCTGCCGTCCTGTGGTGATGAGCACAGCGGCGCCAATATCGTTTAGGGGTACCCCATGCGCGGCCGTCAGGGCCTGGATCGAGGTAATTCCCGGAATGACCCGCAGGCTTGTTTGGCTGTGCGCTTCAAGCCGTCGTGCAATCCGCATGGTGCTGTCATAGAGCGACGGGTCTCCCCAGACAAGGAAACCGACTTTGGTCGTCTCCGCTTTGGGGTCTGTGCCCGGTTCTCCGTTTGGGCGATGCGCGGTGATAGTCTGCTGCCAAACCTCGGCAATTGCATCATGCCACGCTTCGACACGCTCCAGATAATCTGGAATCGCGGGGTCGCGTGTGGGCAGATCGAACTCTGCAATTTGGGGGCGCGCGGCCCCGGACAGCACAGCGTCGCAAATGGCCCGGCGTAAGCCTGCCAGATCGTCTTTGCCTGCGCCCTTTCGGGGGATCAGGATCAGGTCCTGCGCGCGCATTGCGGCTTCGGCCTGGCGGGTGAGATGCTGCGGGTTGCCGGTGCCAATCCCGATCAGGGTCAGTTCGATCATCTGTCTGACTTTGCCTTCCCATTGGCCTTGTGTGGGATGTCAGAGTCCGCCAGTGGCCCATAAAGGATCAGCACAGGGGCGGTGGTTTCCATTGCGCGCAGCACTGTAGGTAAATCGCCGACCGTGTGGCAGAACAGTTCCTGATCCGGGGTCGACACGCCCGTTGCCACCAGCGCATGGGTGTCGTCTGGCAGCCCCGCCTCCAGAAGTTGCTCCGCGAGATTTGCGAAAGTGCGCTTGCCCATATAAACAACAGTCGTGGCCTCGCGGTCAGCAAGGGCGGCGATATTCAGATCATCGGGCAGGTCGCCGGTGGCGCCATGACCGGTGATAAACTGCAGCCGACGCGCGGTCATGCGGCGGGTCAGCGGAATGCCTGCCGCCGCCGCCGCCGCAGATGCGGCAGTTACGCCGGGAATGATCTCATACGGAATGCCAGCTGCGCGCAGCGCGGTTAACTCTTCTTCAAGACGGCCAAACACGCCAGCGTCGCCAGACTTGAGGCGCACCACATGCTGGCCTGCTTCGGCATATTCCACCAGCAGCTTGCTGACATGGTCCTGACTGGGCGAGGGGCGGCCGGCGCGCTTGCCGACGCCGACCAGATCTGCCTCAGGGTTTACGCGGCTGAGGATCTGCCCCGCGGACAGATCATCAAATAAAATCGCCTGGGCCGCACCAAGGCGATTTACCGCTTTCACGGTCAGCAGGTCTGGATCGCCGGGACCAGAAGAGACAAAGCTGACAAAGCCTTTGGCCGGATCAATCACGGAGGCGCTCATTTCGCTTCTCCGGTGATGAGGTGGAAGAAGGTTCCGGTAACATGGCCCTTGATGGAGCCGGTTTCAGGCACGGGGGTGCCATCAGCGTCCATCACCCGCGCCAGCGGTGCGTCAGGTTCGTCCAGAATGGTCGAATAGTGGAACTCGTGACCGCGCAGCGCTGTGCCTTCGGCAAAGCCGGGCATCGCAGATTCAAGGATGGCACGGCGATATCCGAGGTGGAATTTGCGTTTCTCGTAAGAGGTCACAAGCCCCAAAAGGCCCGCCATCTTGTGACGATTGCCCTGTTTGTCTATCAGCGCTTCGCCGAGGGCCATATAGCCCCCGCATTCGCCGTGAACCGGTTTTGTCGCGGCGTGTTTTTGCAGGCCGGAACGCCATCTTTCCGCTGCGGCCAATGTTCCGCCATGGAGTTCCGGATAACCACCGGGTAGCCACACGAGGTCCGCGTCCGTGGCAGGGGCTTCATCAGCAAGGGGCGAAAACGGCAGGATCTCGGCTCCAGCTGCGCGCCAGCCTTCCAAGAGGTGCGGGTAGGTGAAGGAAAACGCTGCGTCTCGCGCCAGTGCAATGCGCTGCGCGGGCGGGGCAGAGAGGACCTGCGGGGCCGGGGCAGCCCCGCTCAGCGCAGCAGCCTTAATCGCATCCAGATCCACATGATCGCGCAGGAACGTTGCATAGCCTGCGATGGCCGCTTCCAGATCGGGATGCTCTACGGCTTGAATGAGGCCAAGATGGCGCTCCGGCAGGGCCAGATCACCGCGACGCGGTAGCGAACCCAGCACGTTGATGCCAGCGCGCTCCATGCCCAGTCGGGTCAGGCGTTCGTGACGGGGGCTCGCCACACGGTTCAGGATCACACCCGCAAAGGGCAGCTCGGGGTCATAGGCCTTGAAACCCAGCGCCGTGGCCGCTGCAGACTGCGCCTGACCGCCCACGTCAATTACCAGCAGAACAGGCCAGCCCATACGCTTGGCGGTCTCAGCCGAAGATCCAAAGCCCGATTGGCCCCGTGTCGCAACGCCGTCAAAAAGGCCCATAGAGCCCTCGCCAACGCAGATCTCTGCGCCAGCCGCCTGTCCGGCCACAGCGTCCAGCAGCCCGCCATCCATCGCCCAGGTGTCGAGGTTGAAGGACGCCCGCCCGGCGGCTGCAAGATGGAATGCCGGATCAATATAGTCGGGGCCGCTTTTGAAGGGCTGCACCGCAAGACCATCTT
>SPLB01000112.1 GCA_004566265.1 Paracoccaceae bacterium
CGCTATTGGATCGCAAGCCCGGTGCCTTGTCGGGCGGTCAGCGTCAGAGGGTTGCGATTGGGCGCGCGTTGGTGCGGGACGTCGATGTGTTTCTGTTCGACGAACCGCTGTCAAATCTTGATGCAAAACTGCGCACCGATTTGCGGGTGGAACTCAAACGCCTGCACAAGACGCTGTCAAATACGATGATTTATGTGACGCACGATCAGGTTGAAGCGCTCACCTTGGCCGACCGGATTGCGATCATGAAGAACGGGGTTATCCAACAACTGGATACGCCCGCAGTGATCTACGAGAAACCCTGCAACAAATACGTCGCCGATTTTATCGGTTCTCCGGCGATGAATTTCTTTGAGGGCACAGTGTCCGGCAACACCTTCACAGGCGATGGCTTCACCGTCGACGTGAGTGGTTACGCCTTTGCCGATGGGGCCGATGGGGCCGGGACGGGCGGGCCCGCGTGGCTCGGCGTGCGCCCGGAACACATCGCCACAGGTGCCGCTGCGGCGGCCCGGACATTCAGCGGACCCTCCCAGATCGATATTGTTGAGCCTATGGGGGCTGATACCTTGGTCTGGATCAATTTTGCCGGCCAGTCGGTGCGCGTGCGCACGGACGGGCAGTCCGGTCTTAAATCTGGCGAGAACCTCACGATCGGTTTTGACGCGGACCGATTGCACCTCTTTGATAAATCGACACAAAAACGCCTCTGACCCTTTGGAAGTACACGATGACTTTATCCCTTCAGCTCTATTCGATGCGCGATGTCGCAGATCAACACGGCCTGCTTGGGCAGCTGCCCGCTATGGGCATCACCAATGTCGAGGGTTACGGCGGTGTATATGGCGCGACGGCCGAATTTCGCGCGGCAATGGATGCAAGTGGCATATCCATGCCCTCTGGTCACATGGGCCTCGCAGATATTGAAGGTGACGCGTTCGATGCGAGCCTGAAAACGATCAAGGCCATGGGCATAACGCAGGTTTTCGCACCTTACCTTGAACCGCAGGAACGGCCCACAACAGGCGAAGGCTATGCCGATCTGGCACGGCGTCTGAACACTTTGGCCGGGCAGTTTGCGGCGCATGGGATTCCATTTGGGTGGCACAATCACGACTTTGAATTTGTCACCCTCGCTGATGGGGCGATCCCGATGGAGGTCATTCTGGACACTGCGCCCGACATCAAATGGGAGGCCGATCTGGCTTGGATCATGCGCGGTGGGTGCGATCCACTCGACTATATCAACCGCTACGGAAACCGCCTTGCAGCCATCCACGTCAAAGACATCGCGCCAGACGGCGAGAATGTGGAGCAAGACGGCTGGTGCGATCTGGGCGAGGGGACGATGGATTGGGCGGGGTTGATCGCAGCGTGCCGCGCG
This sequence comes from Paracoccaceae bacterium, assembly GCA_004566265.1. Lineage (GTDB taxonomy): Bacteria > Pseudomonadota > Alphaproteobacteria > Rhodobacterales > Rhodobacteraceae > Epibacterium. Next base: position 1,385 of record SPLB01000112.1, read on the forward strand.
CAATCTGACGACCTGATTTATGTGCTGGAACATGACAAACCTGCCGACCCAATAGGCTATGCAACACGATCAGCGGCGGCGTTCAAAACACTCTGGGAGTCCACAAATGTCTAAACAGCTTGGGGTCGGCATTATCGGATGCGGCAATATATCAACGGCGTATCTTCAACTGGCACCGATGTTCAAGGGCTACGAGATACGCGCGGTGGCCGATCTCAATATGGACATTGCAAAAACCCGTGCGGCAGAGTTCGACGTGCGCGCCGATACGGTCGACGGCCTGCTGGCGGCGGATGACATTGATTTGGTGATCAACCTGACCATCCCGGCGGCCCATATGGACGTATCCCGTGCAATTTTGACCGCTGGGAAACACGTCTATTCTGAAAAACCCTTCGTTTTGAGCCTCGATGAGGCCCACGAGCTTGGCGAGGTGGCAAAGGCAAACGGTGTTCGGATCGGGTCAGCACCTGATACGTTTTTGGGGGCAAGCCATCAAATGGCGCGTAAACTCTTTGACGAAGGCGCGATTGGCACTGTGTTTTCGGGCTCGGCGGTCGTGATGTCGAGCGGCATGGAAGATTGGCACCCGAACCCCGATTTCTTTTTCCAGAAAGGCGGCGGCCCGATTCTCGATATCGGTCCGTATTACATCTGCAATCTTGTGCAGCTGCTTGGCCCCGTGAAGCAGGTCACCAGTTTTGCCGGAGCGGCCAGCCAAACCCGAACAATTGGCAATGGCCCGCGCGAGGGTGAGACCGTTCCAGTCGAGACCCCAACGACAATTCACGCGGTTCTGAAGTTTGAAAGTGGCGCGATCATCACGTTGCTAAGCAGCTGGGATGTTTGGGCACATGAGCATCCCATTATGGAACTTTACGGGTCGGCTGGGACGATGTCCCTGCCTGATCCAAACTTCTTTGGTGGCGACGTGCAGGTGACCCCAAAGGGCGCGGATCCTGCAAAGCACATTTGGGACCATCCCTTCGGTGTGGTGAATTTCGAAGGCGTTCATGCCAATTATCGCGGCGCCGGATTGGCAGATATGGCCTTGGCCATTTCTGAGGGACGCGAGCATCGCTGCAACGACACGTTCGCCACCCATGTTGTCGAAGTGATGACAGCAATCTTGGAAGCGGACGCGTTGGGTCAGGTTCTCACAATGACAACAACATGCAAACGACCGGATGTGCTGGGCCCAAGCGAGGCCACCGGATTGCTGGCGTGAAACATAAAGACGGAAATTGTGAATGAGTAATTCGATCAAAGGGCCTGCGATTTTTCTGGCGCAGTTTGTGGGGGATGACGCCCCGTTTAATTCCCTGTCTACAATTGTGGAATGGGCCGCAGGGCTGGGCTACAAGGGGGTGCAAATCCCGTCTTGGGATATGCGTATTTTTGACCTCGACAAGGCCGCGACGGATCAGGCCTATTGCGACGAAATCCTCGCTGTGTGTGCGCAGCACGGGGTGACACTGACCGAATTGTCTTGCCACTTGCAGGGTCAGTTGGTGGCGGTAAATCCGGCCTATGACACGTCTTTCGATGCCTTTGCGCCTGCGCATTTGCACGGCAAACCCGAGGAACGTCAGGCATGGGCTGTCGATCAGGTGATGAAGGTCGCCAAGGCCTCGCAGAACCTTGGATTGACAGGGGCGGTTGGCTTTACCGGATCGCTGGCCTTTCCTTACGTTTATCCCTGGCCGCAACGCCCCGCTGGGCTGATCGACGAAGCCTTTACGGAGCTGGCCGCGCGTTGGAAACCGATTTTGGATGTCTACGACGCCTGCGGTGTTGATCTTGGTTTTGAAATTCACCCCGGAGAGGATGTTTTTGACGGTGCGACCTTTGATCGCTTTCTGGCCGCGCTTGATGGGCATCCGCGCTGCAAAATCACCTACGATCCCTCACATTTTCTACTGCAACAGATGGACTATCTGGCCTTCATTGACATCTACCACGATCGCATCAGTGCGTTTCACGTCAAAGATGCCGAGTTCAATCCAACCGGCAAGCAAGGGGTCTATTCGGGCTATGCCGATTGGACGGACCGCGCGGGGCGTTTCCGCTCACTTGGGGACGGGCAGATTGATTTTAAGGGTATTTTTTCACGGTTGACCCAATACGGCTTCGAC
>SPLB01000113.1 GCA_004566265.1 Paracoccaceae bacterium
CCTCAAAATCTCGCTGCAGCCAAACGGCTTTCGGTCAATCCAATTCAACAGCGGACCCAGTTCACGCGCGCGCCAGATCCGCTTCCTCGTGCTCGAACGCTGTTGCCATCTCCCTGATCTCTCGCTCCGGAGCCCCCAAGGCACGGGCAACATCACGCCAAGCAATAGTCGCTTCGGCCACATCGGCAATGATGCGATCTGCCTCGCCGCGTTCGAGAAGATAGGAGTCATGTTGCGCGCGATGCAGGGCGATACTGGCATCCGGGTTGTCATCGTCGACATAGCTCTTTAGCACACGCGGCTGGTTCGGCACGGGGTTGATGTCGTAGGCTGGTGAGAGGTGCCATCCGCCCCGCCCACGCAGAAATCCGTGATTGCGCATATGGTCATCGAGGTTCGTCACGAGAATGGAAAAGGCAACCCGCCTGTAGAGTTCCTCGCGGTCTTGGTCGGGCGTTACGCTTTCTGAGGTGATGATATCTGCCAGGTCCAAATAGCTGTAGCTTTCGCCATCTTTGCCGCCCAGCATCGCCATAGCGGAGATGAACGGGATCCTGCCATCCTCGTTCCGGTCAAACCGATGGGACAAGAAAACAAGCTTGTCGCCTGCCATCTCAAGCGTGTGGTCCGAAACCGTAATTCCGGCGCGCCTTGCGAGCTCCAGTGCAATGGCTTCCCAGCGTTCCACGCAATAGGTGTCCGTCTCTTTCGGGAACTTGGCGACAGAAAGACGGCCGTGTTGGTCGAGGATGCTGGCCTTGGGCCGAGCGCCGCCTAGCGAGCTCCCCGGTGCAAACAGCATTTTGAGGTCCTCTGCGGTCTCTTCCCCGCGCAGAACGCGCTGAGACGCATGAAGCAAATCCCCGAGGCTCACGAGTGCAGGCACGCCGATGCCTTCGGGCGCTTGAAACTCGCCATCAACCTTGAAGCGCAACGCACCCAAACGGGTCTCGTCATTCACCCCAAGCAGGTAGTCGGTTTCTTGCAGCACTCTCGGACGTCGTCCCTCGGCCTCTGCCATGCGCCCCTCATAGCGCCGCATCACCGTTCTGCCCCAGGTATCAGGGGCAGAATCCCCAAGCGGTGCCAGCATGTCCTGCCCTGCCTCAGGCACGAATTGCCCTCTGACGAGAGGCATGTCCGGCGAAAGCCCGAAGGCATTTTCGTCGCCAAGCCAGTCGTCATGATAGGTAAAAGACACCCGCTCTCGGCCGCGCCCCGCTGTGCGGTGGAGCGTACCGACCTGTTTCAGCTCCTTCCAGTCGATCCATACCTCAACCATTTTTCAGTCTCGCACGCTGCGGGAGATAATCCAGGGCCATTTGCTCTCCAACCGGGTCATTGATATCCCCCCAACCTTTCAAGAGGCCGAGTGCCTGCAACACGGCCACGTAGGTGCCGATCTTGACTGCAGGGTTCCCGCTTTCGATTTTGGCGATGGTCTGCCGCGTTGTGCCAGCACGCTGCGCAACAATCTCAGCGGTTAACTTGCGGCGCAGTCGTGCAACGCGAATGTTTTCCCCAAGTGTCACGAGCTCTTTACGTGCCGCTCTGGGCATTTTGATGGGAGCGGCCATAATGATATCTCCAAGCAACACTAAGCACCCATATGTTACGCTGAGAAAACATTAATGTCAATTTTCACCACTCAACCTGACAATCCAACGCTCCTGCTTGCATCACGATCTATGTTACCTCAGCATAACACTGAGTGCATTAAAGTTACCGTTAAGAAACATAAACTGGTCATCCGATTGCACCTTCAGGCTTAGCATCATGCGTCACACGAGCTGAGAACAAAGAAACGCTGGGGCTTAACGGCTGTCACTGAGAAACTTCAGTCGAATATGTTGTCAAAGTCAGATGTGGAGCCCTTACTGCGTGTGCTGACCAAAAGCTCTAGGTCGAGGGCTGCCAACAGCGCCAAGATCGTATCGAGCTTTGTGCCACCCCGCCCGGCCTCAACCTTCGATATTGTTTCCTGCCAAACGCCGCTGCGCGTGGCGAGATCGGCCTGCGTCCACTTATTCTCTCGACGAGCCAAACGGATCGCATGCCCAAGATCCCTGGGAATTCGAACGAAGTTCTGCAAGCCTGCCTCCTGCGTCTATGATCTTTAGATCATAATGCCTCTATATGACCTAAAGATCATAGGCGTAGCAGTCTAGCCTGCGATAACTTACGCTGCGGCGTAATTTTCCAATTTTTGCGCTGTAGCGTAAATTTCACACCAGCGCTTCTCTTCGCCCGATACCAGCTCCACCTCCCTAGGGGGGGCTCCATGGTCCATTGGCCTTGAGAAAAACATACCATGTTTTCTGACAAAGAGTTCGGCACCATTCAGACTAAATAAGCTCTTCGTATTGGTGCAAAATTTCAGCGGTTTGAAATAGCTCTCGAGCCTTGATCCGCAGCAATAATGCTTCTGCGTCCATATCAGGATTTTTGAGCCGCTCACGCATTTTCCGCAGGGCAACTACAGCTGCGAGTGGGTCAAGTTCGATGGCATCAGAAATAAACTCGTCTGCAGATATAGCGTCGATGTCAAAAGGAACGAGTGCTTCGCTTGGGAAATCCTTAAGGTTTTCCGTCACAATTACCTGAGCGGATGTTGTGATCGCTGCAGCAAGAACATGGCGGTCATCAGGATCCGGCAACTGCAGACCGGCTTCAAGGTCACCATACCCAGTAAC
>SPLB01000114.1 GCA_004566265.1 Paracoccaceae bacterium
TGGTTTTGATGAGCGCGCGCAGTATATGGCGCAGATCGCCGAAGAGAGCCTCGCGGACATCAAGGTCGGTGAGGACGCTACTTTCCGTCGCTATATTAAACGGATTCCTCATGGGGTGGTCTTTGTGGTTGCACCGTGGAACTACCCCTATATGACCGCAATCAATACGATTGCGCCTGCCCTCATTGCGGGCAACACGGTGGTCGTGAAACACGCGACCCAGACCCTGTTGGTTGGCGAACGTATGGCGGCGGCCTTTCACAGTGCTGGCGTTCCAGAAGATGTATTTGCCAATGTCTTCCTCGATCATGACACCACCTCCGCACTGATCGCCGAACGGGCGTTTGATTTTGTGAATTTCACTGGATCTGTTGGTGGCGGGCAAGCAATGGAGCGCGCGGCTGCGGGCACGTTTACGGGGGTCGGCACGGAACTTGGCGGTAAGGATCCAGGATATGTGATGGAGGACGCCGATCTGGATGCGGCGGTGGACACACTGGTCGATGGTGCGATGTTCAATGCCGGTCAGTGCTGCTGTGGTATCGAGCGAATCTATGTGCACGAAAGCCTTTATGACGCTTTTGTGGAAAAGGCCGTCGCGCTGGTCAAAGGCTATAAACTCGGCAATCCCATGGATCCGGAGACAACGCTTGGTCCGATGGCCAATGCCCGCTTTGCCGCTGAAGTCCGCGCGCAGATTGCTGAGGCCGTGGCAGAGGGTGCAACAGCGCTTATCGATGATTTCGCGGAAGACGACGGTGGCGCCTATCTCACGCCACAGATCCTGACAAATGTGACTCATGACATGCGGGTTATGCGCGACGAGAGCTTTGGTCCGGTGGTCGGCATTATGAAGGTCTCTTCGGACGCCGAGGCGATTTCGTTGATGAATGACTGCGAGTTTGGCCTCACCGTATCGCTTTGGACCTCGGATGTGGATCGTGCGGCCGCGATTGGAGACCAGCTTGAGACTGGCACGGTCTTTATGAACCGTGCTGATTACCTTGACCCCGGCTTGTGTTGGACCGGGTGCAAAAACACAGGGCGTGGTGGCGGATTGTCGGTGATCGGCTATCAGAACCTAACGCGTCCAAAATCCTACCATCTGAAAAAGGTGACCTCATGAGCCTTGTTGGAAACTGGTCTTATCCGACCGCGATTAAATTTGGCGCTGGCCGCATCGCTGAACTGGCCGAGGCCTGTGGGCAGGCAGGCATCAAGAAGCCGCTTCTGGTCACCGATCGGGGGCTGGCGTCCCTGCCAATCACCGCTGCGACGCTTGATATTCTTGAGGCTGCGGGGCTGGGTCGCGCGCTCTTTGCAGAAGTAGATCCGAACCCAAACGAGTTGAACCTCGCAGCAGGCGTTGCGGCGTATACTGTCGGCGGCCATGACGGTGTGATTGCCTTTGGTGGTGGTTCTGGTCTGGATCTGGGGAAAATGGTGGCCTTTATGGCTGGCCAAACCCGCCCGGTCTGGGATTTTGAGGATATTGGCGACTGGTGGACGCGCGCGGATGCTGATGCGATTGCACCGATCATCGCTGTTCCCACTACCGCGGGCACCGGGTCCGAAGTCGGCCGTGCGAGCGTGATCACCAATTCGGAAACGCACGCCAAGAAGATCATCTTCCATCCCAAAGTGCTGCCTTCTGTGGTGATCTGTGACCCTGAACTGACCGTTGGTATGCCACCAGCGATCACTGCGGGCACGGGGCTGGATGCCTTTGCCCATTGTGTCGAGGCCTATTCGAGCCCACATTACCACCCGATGTCGCAGGGCATTGCGCTCGAGGGGATGCGTCTGGTCAAAGAGTACCTGCCGCGCGCCTATGCGGATGGCACCGACCTTGAGGCGCGTGCGCAGATGATGTCCGCGGCTATGATGGGGGCAACAGCCTTTCAGAAAGGTCTTGGCGCGATCCATGCCATGAGCCACCCAATAGGGGCCCATTTTAACTCCCACCACGGCACCACCAATGCGGTTTGCATGCCTGCGGTTTTGGCCTTCAATGCGCCTGCTATTCGCGACCGCTTTGACCAAGCGGCGGCATATCTGGGGATCGAAGGTGGGTTCGACGGCTTCTGTACTTTTGTACAGGATCTCAATGACAGCTTGGGCATACCACGCAGCCTGCGTGAGCTTGGCGTAGCTGAGGACGCGATTCCAGCCCTCGTCAAGGACGCGCTGGCAGACCCTTCCTGCGGCGGCAACCCCATTCCGTTGACCGAGGAAAACGTCGCTGTCCTCTTTGAACAGGCAATGTAAGTTCTCCCCGGCCCTTAGGATTAAAAAGGGCCGGGCCTTTCCAAAGAGCCTGTTGCCCTAGCAAAACCCGAAGGACTATCAAAATCACCGTATTTCGATACGCGCGCGCTTTGGGAAGGGTCTGATGCGGCAACGGCCGCCCGAAGGAATATCAATACAATTGGGGTTTGAGATGCACATGCAAGGCAGCCTGCCAGAGCCGTTTGTGATGCTCGCGGATCGGATTCAAGCTGCTGATGTTATTGTAAAAATTTATTTGCGCCCGCCGGATTGCCATTTGATACGACAAAACTGCAGCAAGCGACCGAGGCTTCATCGGCATCGCGTCGATCCGGATCTGGGTCTGCAATTTGTCGGTATGATCTAGTCGTTTAACAACGCTAATCGGATCTCTTCGATCAGATAACTGACGTTCACCGGCCGGTCTGTTTGTACCTCAACCAGCGTGCCGATTCCGAGCGGGTATCGGTTTGCCCACACTGCCATTCGTTGCTGAATCTCGTCAGGATCATTGTGTGTGTCTAAATGGCTTGAATGTCTTTTTCTGGTAAGAAACCTCTTGAGAGCGACTTTTGGGGGGCACTGGCATACGACTTCGACAATTCGCGTGTATTCTTGAGCCAGCCATTCCGACGGAGTGCCGCTGTCATTGCTGTCCAGCGGGCGGCGCCAATGTGACACCAGAACAGCAGAGCCTGATCTGACTGCCGCATCTTGGAATGCGCGATCGCTCTGACGGCTAAGCTGTTTCCTGTCATCTAGCGAGTGAACTTCGAAGCGCTGAAACAATTTCTCAAGGAAATCGTCTTTGTCGAGAAGTTCAAAGTTTAATTGCTTTGCTATCTCACGCGCGATCGTGGTTTTTCCGCTCGCAGGAAGTCCAGTTACGATCACGCCAATTTTCATCAACGGACCGGTGACTTTTGAATTGCGCATAA